>CAIXUF010000567.1 GCA_903922535.1 Candidatus Hydrogenedentota bacterium | reverse complement strand
CGCACCTATCAGCCCCACTCGGGCACCTTCAACATCGGCACCCGCGTCAAAACCGGCGGCACCCGCACCGGCACCCGCGAACTTTGGACCTACGCCAGCCCCGCCCACTATTACTTCACGGAGCGCAAGCAGGACGTGGCTTGGGGCTTCGCCCAGTCCGGCGGCATTGGCGGTGTCGTCGCCGCGCGCGACAGCATCCGCCAGATGATGCCCGAGGACCAGATCTGGCCCGCCATGAAAACCGACGCGTGGTCGTTCCACACCGTCACGCAGGGTGCCGAATACTTCGACGCCATCATGAAGTCCATGGAGATGCAGTACGGACCGGCGGGCGGCTTCGACGACTTTTGCAACAAGGCCTACGCCATGAACTACAGCAGCGCCCGCGGCATGTTCGAAGCCTATGCGAAAAACAAGTATGAGGCCACCGGCATCACAACCTGGAAATACGATGCGGCATGGCCCGCCGCCATGACCTGGCAGTACGTGGACTGGTACCTGCGCGGCACGGCCGCCTACTACGGCGCCAAGAAGGCCTGCACCCCCGTCCATGCGCTCTATGCCTGCAACGACAACACGGTCTATGTGGCCAACAGCCTGCGCCAGGCATACGCCGGGCTCAGACTCCGCGCCGCCATTTACGACATGAACAGCAAACGGGTATGGTCCAGGGAAGCAACCGTGGATGTGGGCGAGGACGGCGTGGCCAAGGCTTTCGCCGTCGAAGTTCCGGCGAACATCACCGATCCCTATTTCCTCCGCCTTGACCTCGCAGACGCGGATGGAAACGCCCTGTCCGACAACTTCTACTGGCTGTCCAAGACTCCGGACATCCCCGGACGCGACACCGAAAAGGACGGCGTCTTCGTCACCCTGCCCAAGAGCCGCGCCGATTTCACCAATCTGCAGAGCCTGAAACCGGCGCGGCTGGAAATGTCCATCGCGTCACTGCCCTCCGCCAATGACGAAAAGAAACTGGCGGTGACTATGCACAACACCGGCGACACCATTGCGTTTCTTGTGCAGTTGGCGGTAATCAACACCGCCACCAACCGCGAGGCGGGCCCGACTTTCTGGAGCGACAACTACCTCGCCCTGCTCCCCGGCGAGACGCGCGACCTGACAGCCACCGTGCCCAATTGCGCGTTGGAGGGCGGGCTGCCCAAAGTCTCGCTCACCGCGTGGAACCTGGCGGAAGAGTCTGTCGCGGACAACAAATCATCGCCCTGATCGGGCCGGAACTTCCAGTCGGCGGCCCGATCCAAGACTGTGGCCAATGATGCCTTTCGGCGCGTCTTCCAGGGGAAACACATCAGGACCTAGCCGGCAAACGATCACACGGAAACAACCGTAGTTGGCAGGATCTCATGCCTTGAGCGGGCGGCTGCTCAGTGTCATGATGATATTGACCAGAAGCTGTGTGGAGGTGGCGTTGTCCAGGCCCTGCGTAATGTCGTCAAGGCTGAGCATCAAGAGCGAAGTTGCCGCCGCGGTCCGTGCCGTGGCGGTGCGCTTTGTGTTGCTCACAAGCGCCATTTCACCGAATATTTCACCCTTTTGCAGGTGAGCCAGAGGCCGTCCATCATCAACAGTTTCCACTTCGCCGTTCAAAATCACGAACATGTGGCACCCCGGTTCGCCCTTCTGAAAGATGGTTTCTCCCGCCTCATATTCCGCCATCTTGCCGCAGGCAAAGAGTTTCGCAATCGCCTCGGGCGCGACTCCATGAAAGAAGCGCACGCGCCGCTCAAGCACATGGTAGGTGTTGTGCATGCTTTGCACCATGGTGTTTGTCATTTTTCGCGCCACCTGCTCCACGGCGCCGCTGTCGCCGGGAATTGTGTCATCATCGCATTCATCCTGAACACCCGCCTGGCTCGCGGAAAACACGCTGTCCAACAGCGCGTCGCGGCGCTCATCCGTCACAACCGGCCGCCCACTTTCATCAAACGGACCGTTGCGCATTGCGGACGGAATGCCGTCCTTGAGTCCGGCGGCTTTACCCGATTCCAAGCGCACTTCCGGGGAAGACTGCAATGCCGGTGCGGCGGCGGGGAAATCTTCGGGCTCCGCTCCGGGCGTCCCGTCCTCCTTTAGGATGTACTTTTGTCCGGAGAAGCGTTTGAACAGGCGGGCCGTGACCGCATTGAAGTGTTTCGCGGTGCACAGGATCGGCTTGATGCTCAGGTCGGGGTAGCCTTCGCGCAGACTTTCCAGCGCGAAGGAGTCCATGGGGTTAACCATCGCCACGGTCAGATTTCGCCCCATTTTGTCGATGGGAATCAGTCGATGGTGCAAACAGAACGATGGCGGAACCAGTCCAAGAAGTTTGACGTCTACGACATAGTCAAGAAGGCTTAGATGCGGAATTTTGCAGTATTTGGAGAGGAAAGCCACCAGCGAGTTTTCGTCCAACACCCCTTCATTGACCAGTATCTCACCAATGAAGTCCCCCGTCCGGAGCTGGATTTCCAACGCTCTTCGCATCTGCTCCTGGTTCACACCTGTGTTCTGCAGGAGTAGTTCAGGCAAATTCTTGATCGTCGCGGTTTCGCCAGTTTCAGGCGCCGTTGTAACAGTTCGACGGCCTGCTGGCACCGCTTGCGCCGCCTGCTGCGGTGGCGGCGTTACTGTCTGCGTGGGTGGATTCGGCAATTCCGGTTTCTTTTTGGCCCAAAGCACTTGTTGCTCCTTCGTTTGTGTTTAGAGACTCCCGCTTAATTGTACCTCATTTTTTTTCCCTTGTCTGACGCCCATTTCTTCAAGGCTTCATGAGCCGCCCCAATGCGTTGCAGCCGTTGCGGGCATTGGTGGCCAGCCGGAAGCGAATGCCCTCTGGCCGTTGTTGGAGCTTCCCCTTGGCGAAGTGGCCGCCAAGAGGCTGTCGGGGGACGCCGCCTCGGCGTTAAACACTTCACAAACATCTCCAGCATCCTCGTGACCGCCCGTTTCAATAGGCGGACCAGAAGCTGTGCCCGCCTTTGGGTCTTTCAGTCAGTTCCCCAATCGCGCCACGTATTTCTTCCAAGCCGCCATGGACCGGGTTAGGTGGTCCTTTGCATCGCCTTCGATGCCCCAGCATTGCAGCCCCACCGGCCCTTTGTAGCCCAGATCCTTGAGCGTCTTTAGCACAATGAGCACGTCGTAGTCGCCCTTGTCCAGCGGCTGAAGCCAGTTCCCTGTGCCCGCGTGGATGGCATCGGCATGGTCTGTGCCGTTGATGCTCACCGCCAGCAGCCAGGGCAGGGCCGATTCGAGCACCGGCTTGAGATTCTCTTCCTTGTCCACTTTGAGCCAGTGGCACAGGTTGAACATGACGCCCACATTGGGACGGTCCACCTTTTTGGCCAGCCGCACCGCGTCCCCCACCTTCTCAAGCCACATGTTGGCGTGGGGATAGAGCACGATTTTTGTGCCCGAGTCGCGGGCAATGTCCGCTATCTCGCGGATAATGGGCACGCCGCGCTCGTCGCCCTGGACGTCCGACGGGGGCAACCCTTCCATCAGCAGACAAATCTGCACATCGTGTCCCTTGAGCAGGGGCATGACTTCTTTGAGCCGCGGGTCATAGGTCTCTTTGTCAGGGGTGATGTTTACCCGGATGCTTATCTGAAACAGTTTCAGGCCGGCGGCGTCCAGCGTTTCCAGCCGTTCATTCACATTGTCCAGCCAGAGATGCCCCACACCGTCATAGCCCAGTTCCTTGATCATCGCGGCCTGCTCGGGCAGCGTGCGGTGTTTGGCGTCATGGGTGTCGATGCAGTAGGCGAAGAACGGAAACGGCGCTTTCTCCGCGCCGAATGCCGCGGTCGCCGCAAGCCCAATCAATCCGATTGCCAATACGCGTGTCATGTGCATGGTTGAGGCTCCTGACGAACGAATCCGTCTGTCTTTCCAATACCACCGAGACACCAGCCACCACCGTCATCACGTGCGGCGATGTGAACTATGCCCGCCAGGGCCGGGTGCGGTTCACCTTGGCCAGCACCTTTCGCGCGATGGCAACATCCTCCGCGATCTCGAAGTCAAACATGCCCGCAAGCGAGAAGTCCGCGCCGTTGTCAAACACATACTGGAAGGCGTCTTCCGGGGGAATGGCGCCCGCGGCCATCACCTTGAACGCGATCCACGGCTTCTCCACCTTGCTCATCACGTCGATAACCGCCTGCGGATTCTTGCACCAATACCCCGGCACCTCTTCCGTTGCGCCCTTGATCTCGTCCGGACGCGGCGCGGTGGGGTAGTTTTGATGATGGAAAGTCTTGATGTAGAAGTCCGCCGGAATCTTGTGCTCCTCACAGGCCTGGATCACACGAAGGTCGTGCCCGGCCACGCCGGACAGCATGCCGTGCTTGTGTCCAATCTCCACCGCCTCGGCCATGGCGTCGAACTTGCCCTCCTCCACAAGCCGGTCCGCGGTCACCCCCCACAGATACACCGCCTCCGTGCCCATGTCCTGCAGCTTCTTCACCTCCGTGGCGTATCCCACGGGGTCCCTGTCCACCTGCGTTGTGGGGCAGATGATGAACTGCATCTTGCCGCGCCCTTCCTTGCGGTAGCGCGCCAGAACCACCATCGCCTCCGGTTTGGTGTGGATCACCAGCGTGTTGACACCGTTCTCCTCCGCCAACGCCATCGTCTCCATGATCTTCTCGTCGGTGTTGTAGTGCGCGCACAGGTTATAGACATACTTCAGGTCCCGGCTGTGCGTGAAATGGGTCAGCAGGTTGCCGCCCAGCAGGATGCGGCTCACCGAAAGCTTGTCGATCTTTCCCTGGCCGAGCCCGTTCTTGTTGACGGAAAACTCCATCGGCGTCGGAACGGCCTCGGTTTCGTCCGCCGCAAGGGCGATGCGGCCGTATGCCATGGCGCCTCCAAGCGCTGTGGACCCCGCCAAAGTCTTTCTCATGAAATCGCGACGACTTGGATTGTTTTCCATGAATTTCGTGTCCTTGCTCTTGTAAGGGCCCACACCCGCGGGCGGCTCGCGTCAAACCACTCTGCACGCCACCGCGCCCGGCACTGCTTTCAGTATACCAGAACGCAAATTGGAAAGGAGACCGTCAGCGCCGGGCCGCTTCGGCGATTTTGGCCACCGCGTCGTCAATCTCCGCCGGTTCCACAAACCCGATGGGGAACGCGTCGATGCAGCCTGTGCCGACCACAAAGCGCACCGATTCGACAAATCTGTCCGCACATTGCCCCTCGCCCAGTATCTTCATGCCCAGCATGCCCTTGCCGTTGGCCTTGGCCTTCTTGAGCACCTCCACCACCTGCGCCGGGGTGCCGTCCATGTGGTTTTGGAAAGGATTGATGCGCGACAGCATCACGTCCACCCAGGGCGACTCGCTGGCAACCCTCATTGCTCCCAGGTTGTGGCACGACACACCGTGCGCCTTGACAATTCCCTTCTGCTTGGCCTCCTCCAGCGCCTCCATCGCGCCCTTTCGTTCCTCCCTCCACCCCGGGTCGTCGAGATGGTGCAGCAGCACGATGTCAATCTGATCCACGTTCAGTTCCTTCCGGAACCGGTCCAGATCGGCCCGCATCGCCCCGGCCGTTTCCTCGGGCGACTTGGTAAGCAGCAGCAGTTTACCCCGGTCCATGCCACCCTGTTTCATGGCGTCGCGCAGATATTCGTGCGAGCCGTAGCTGTCGCAAAGGTCAAAATAGCGCACGCCCTGTTCGTAGGCGTGACACAGCGTTTTCAGGAAGACATCCCGACCCTTCAGAATCTGGTCGCTGCTCTTGCCGCCAGCCCTGGTGCCTGTGCCCATGCCCAGCAGTGTGGTGCTCAGGCCAGTGTTGCCCAGCGTGCGCAGCGTCGTGGCGGTCGGTACTGCCGCGTGGCCTGCCGGCATCAGCGAGGCAGCCATCACCCCGGCGGCCCCCCTTAGGAATTCCCTTCTGTTCATATCCGACATAAGCACACTCCTTTCCTCGTGCACTCCTTATGCAACCGGCGACGGTATACACAGGAACATGAACACCGGATATTTCACGGCATCATTGGCCCGAAACGCAAATCCTACATTCGCGTAGCTTCCACCCCTGGAAGACACCCCTTGGTCATGCCACCCCCAAACGCATCCCGTGCAACAAACCCGGCGATAGGTCGATGCCTTACTTTCATATGTTATTCATTTGCAATCTATTACAGGCAAACAGGATCTCCTGCGGCCCCGTCTTTCCGAAGATGCGGTGAAATTGGCACGATGCTTGCCCGCTACGTGCAAGAACGATCGTATATTGCGGTGGTTCCCATGGTGCTTGTTTTGAGACTGCCAAGGCGCTTTACGCGCCGCGGCCAACCGCAGAAAGGAGCCGGCAACGGTAACAGCCTTGAAGAAAATTGAAGCCATAATCAAACCGTTCAAACTGGAGGAGGTAAAGGACGCCCTGGCCCTGGTGGGCATTTCGGGGGTGACCGTTACCGAAGTGAAAGGTTTTGGCCGCCAAAAGGGCCACAAGGAGATGTACCGGGGCGCCGAATACGTGGTCGAGTTCCTGCCGAAGGTCAAACTGGAGGTGGTCGTCACGGACGACAAGCTTGCCCCCGCGCTCAAAACCATTACCAAGGCAGCGGCCACGGGCCGCATCGGCGACGGCAAGATCTTTGTGGTTAATGTGGAAGACGCTGTGCGCATCCGCACCGGCGAGACAGGCGACATCGTGGTCGAGTAACAACCCGAAATAAGGAAAGTCAACAAACCGAAGGCGCACAGCGCCCCGACCTGAGACAAGGAGAACGTACATGATTGCCCCAACGACAAGATGCGCCCAAATGCGCAGGTTCAAAACACTTCTAATCCTGGCGATGGCACTGGTCCCGGCGGGCCTGTCCTTTGCCCAGGCTGCCGCGCCGGCCGCCGATGCGGCCGTGCCCGTGCTCGACACGGGCGACACCGCATGGATGCTCACCTCCACCGCACTGGTGCTGTTCATGACCATCCCCGGGCTGGCCCTCTTCTACGGCGGCCTGGTCCGCGCGAAGAACGTGCTGTCCATCCTGATGCAGTGCTTCGCGATTACCTGCATGATCACCATCATGTGGCTCATCGGCCTGTACAGTCTGTCCTTTGACACGGCGGGCATGGCCAAGGGCGTGACGGGCCTGCATTCGTTCATTGGCGGTTTCGCCAAGTTCTTCGGCGCCGGCATCACGGTCAGCAGCCTGGCGGGCTTCACCCTTCCGGCCGACACGCACGCCATTCCTGAATCCGTGTTCTTCTGCTACCAGATGACCTTCGCGATCATCACCCCCGCGCTCATCATCGGCGCTTTCGCCGAACGCATGAAATTCAGCGCCATGCTCATCTTCATGGCCCTGTGGTCCATCATCGTCTACGCACCCATCTGCCACATGGTCTGGAGCGGCGACGGTTCGTTCCTCGGCAGCACCTGGGGCGCGCTGGACTATGCGGGCGGCACGGTGGTGCACATCAACGCCGGCATCGCGGCACTGGTGTGCGCGCTCATGCTCGGCAAGCGCAAAGGCTACCCGACCACGGCCATGCCCCCGCACAACCTGACCATGACGGTCACCGGCGCGGCCATGCTCTGGGTCGGCTGGTTCGGGTTCAACGCGGGCAGCGCGGTGGCGGCCGACGGCCGCGCCGGCATGGCCATGCTGGTCACCCAGGTGGCCACGGCCGCGGCGGCCCTCGCGTGGATGACAATTGAATGGATCAAGAACGGCAAGCCGAGCGTCCTGGGAATCGCGTCCGGCGCGGTTGCGGGCCTCGTTGCCATCACCCCCGCCTCCGGCTGGGTCGGCCCCATGGGCTCCGTCGTCATCGGCGCCGCCGCAGGCACCGCCTGCTACTACGGCGCCACGAAGCTCAAGCACGCCTTCGGCTATGACGACTCGCTTGACGTGGTCGGCGTCCACTTCGTCGGGGGAACGCTCGGCGCGCTGCTCACCGGCATCTTCGCCGCCCCGTTCCTCGGCGGCCTCGGCGTGAACGGCGACTACACCGGCGCCTATTCCATCCCCTCGCAGATGCTGGCCCAGCTCGTCGGCGTCCTCATCACCATCGCCTGGAGCGGATTCATCAGCGTGGTGCTCCTGAGTATCCTCAAGGCCACCATCGGCATCCGCGTTGATGAGGAATCGGAAACCATCGGCCTGGACCAGACAGAACACGGCGAAACAGGCTACAACCTCTAGTCTGT
>CAIXUF010000566.1 GCA_903922535.1 Candidatus Hydrogenedentota bacterium | reverse complement strand
GTCTGCGCGGCGCTCGGGTTTGCGCTGGCCTTGCCCTTGGGAGTCGTCGGCCATGAAGGCAGCACCGTGCTGGTCTGCCTCAACGGCCTGCGCCTTCTGCTCATCGGCAAGACCGTGGAATAAAGCGTAGCTGGAGCCTCTGGCTCCAGACCGTGTGCGGAGCATCCTGCTCCGTGCCGCTAGTCACATGATTTTCTGAATCCGGTAGAAGATTCATGGGCGATGCGGCGTTCTATAAGCCGGTTCCCCGGCCCACCCGCAGGTCAGGGCCGAGAAAATGTATGCACCACGCAAAACCCCACCAATCAGAGCCCGGCCCCGGCTGCAATCTCCTGCGTCTGGCTTTCATCCGCCGCCTGGTGTTGTGGCGCGGCTTTCCCGCGATTTTCCAGGTTCTTGTGTTAGGGGTGTTGCTCGTGCTGGCGGTCATCGGCTGGGGGCATTTCACGCCGGAAGGCGTCAACTCAAAACTCTATGCCAAGACCAACCTCGTGAACCTCGTGATTTGGGGGCTCTGGTGGCCGGTCATCATCGGCGTGACTGTTTTGTTAGGCCGGGTGTGGTGCGTCGTGTGCCCGCTGGAGTTCGTGGCGTGCGTGTCTGAAAAACTGGGGCGCAAACTCGGCCTCCCGCAGCGGCGCTTGCCGCGCTGGCTGGCTGCGGGCGGCCTGGCCCTCGGCCTGTTCGCGCTGCTGCAACTGTTAGTTCCCGGCGTGCAAATCCACCGCGTACCGGCCTACACCTCGATGTTCCTATGGTTAGAGCTGGCGCTGGCGGTGGGGATCGGTCTGTGGTTCAAGGACCGGGCGTTTTGCCGCGGGTTCTGTCCGGTGGCGTTGCTGCTCAATGTGTACGGCCGGGGCGGCATGTTGGCGGTGCGTCCCGGCCCGGGGCGGGACACGCCCTTATCTAACGAGCGTGCCGGCGCCGCGGCCGGCGTGCGCGTTTGCCCGTCGCTGTTGGATCCCGCCACGCTTCACAGCAACCAGGACTGCCTGATGTGCGGCCACTGTGTGCAATCCTGCGGGCCGGACCGCATGCGGGTCCTCCTGCGTCCGCCGTTCGCGGCTGCGGACGCGCGCGAGCCGCTGGCGTCGTGGCCTGTCACGCTGTTCGTGATGGTGGTTTCGGGTTTCGTGACCTTTGAACTGTGCGGCGTGTGGAAGGCGGCGGAGCCGGTCTTCCTGTGGGTCCCCGTGCAGGTGGGCAACGCCCTGCAGGCCGGTGCGGCGGTCGGCTGGATCCAGGGCCTGTGGACGGTGATGGTGGTGCCCTTGTTGTTATGGTCGGCGCTGGGCGCCGTGACAATCCTGTTAGGCGGGGCCGGCACGCTGGGGGATGCCTGGCGGCGGCTGGCACTGCCACTGGCCGTGATCGTGGCGGCCGGCCACATCGCGAAATGTTTGGAGAAATTCACCTCGTGGGCCGGCTTCCTGCCCGGCGCGCTGCGCGATCCGATCGGCGTGCAAACCGTGATGAAACTGACCGCCAAGACCCTGCCCCAACCGGCGGCCTGGCTGTCGCTGCCCGCGCTGTCCGCGGTGTCGATGCTGCTGTTAGCCGCTGCGGTTTTTCTGGCAGCACGCGAAGCCCGGCTCGCCGACCCGGCGCATGGCCGCAGCCGCATCGCCCCGATGTTTCTGTTAGGGGGCTTTTATTTCCTCCTCGTCTGCGGCTGGGGCGGCTGGGGCGTATGAGCCGGCCGGGTGGAAACAGGCAGGGATATTATTGCCCGTGCTTCGCTCGCGCCATGCCAGTGAGGCCTTCGGCATCATGATCACGCCGTGATCACGGCTTCCTGCGTTCCGAAAGGTCCGATTCAGGCAGGGACCTTTTTTTCGAAAGGTCCGCGCGGCCTAACGGAACGAACCATCAGAATCCAAGGACAGCCTCCGCCCCAATGCTTGTTAGTCGGGACTGACCCCAGGCCCCACTAGTCACATGATTTTCTGAATCCGGCAGAAGATTCATGGGCGATGCGGCGTTCTATAAGCCGGTTCCCCGGCCCACCCGCGGGTCCGGGCCGGCAATATCAATCCTGAAACCACAAGCAATTTGAACAGGAGGAAACGGAGATAACAGAGAATCCATCATTTTGAAATGGGATGACATGTGTGGACTCAACTCCTGCAGGTGATTCCATCAATCCAGCTCTTCCATCTCTGATGCCTCCTGTCCAACCCTCTTCCTTTCATGATGCACCACGCGAAACCCCACCACTCAGAGTCCGGCGCCAACTTCAACCTCCTGCGGGTCCCCGTGCAGGTGGGCAACGCCATGCAGGCCGGCGCGGCGCCGACTGGCTCCAGGCAGGGACCTTGTTGCCCTCGCTTCGCTCACGCCATGCCAGTGAGCGCTTCGCGGTCCGGTGACCGCCGTTTTGCAAACGGCTTGCGCGTTCCGAAGCGTCCGTGCGCTTGAGATGCGCATGCTGGAACGTTTCGTCATCCCATTCGCCTGCCATGCCCGCGGACCGTTCGGAAAACG
>CAIXUF010000565.1 GCA_903922535.1 Candidatus Hydrogenedentota bacterium | reverse complement strand
TGCGTAGCGGTCTCCCGGTATATCGTCCCCGCAGCTCCATAATAAGTCGTAGTCGTATTGGTGCTCCCGTACGCGAGCATGCTCACGTTGTCAAAACCGCTACCCGACGTGAGCTCCACGGCAATCCGCCCGCCGCCGCCACCGTAGGTGTTGACAGTCAGCGCACTGCCTTTTGCACTGATCGTTCCTGAGCCTGCCAGCGTGGCCGTTCTGAGCCACACGCTCCCACCCGCACCGCCAGATGTCCACTGGGTAACGTTTGACTGCCCATCGGCACTGATGGCCCCATAGAGACATGTTGCACCCGTAACGCTCAGGATTGCAGATCCCCCTCCGTATCCATTCCCGCCGCTGCCCAGGTTGGTCGGCGCCATAATAGAACCGTATGTGGGATATGGCGTGAGCGACCCAGTGACAGGATAGTAGCCACCCAGCCCGCCATGGCTGGCGCCATAGTAGTAAGGACTACCACTATTCCCCGGTGCCGGTCCTTTGTTTGCCGCATAGCCCTTGCCGGTCACGTCAATCAACCCGTTCGTTGCGATAACCAGATCGCCGCCGACGTTCAGGACAACCTTGCAGGTTTCGCTCGTATTATTCGCGGAGTGCGTGATGGCGCCGCCGCCGTTGACGGTCAGGTTCGAGACGGCGTGCGCCGCCAGGTCGCTGATGGTCACCGTGTGGTTGATCAGGATGGTCACATTGTCATTGGCCCCGGGGATGGTGCTGGAACTCCACGTTGCCGTGTTTGTCCAGTTGCCGTTCCCCGCGCTGCTGATTTCCGTCGCGCGCGCACCCGGCATCGCCGCGGCCATCGCCAGCAGCGCCAGTCCTGTCGCCGTGCGCGAAACAGGTCTCTTCGTGCGCATGAGATTTCTCCGTTGTCAACCGATCAGGAAAGTTTAGCTACGGATTGCCGCGGATCGCGCGGATTTTTGACCGGTGCTGCCGCAAGAGGCACGAGCACCACCAAAAACAATCCGCGAAATCCGCGTGATCCGTAGCTAAAAAATCATGCCTGTAAACAAGCCTGCGGTATGTCGGTGACCTCTTTCTTCGCTGTTTTGTCGCCCGCCCGCGGTTTGCACTTGGATAATCGCAAAGAACTTGTTAATTGTAAATGGACTGCCGATGCGTTGCAGGACCGCGGGGATCCGGTCGCGCGCGAAAGGAGTCTCCATGCCGTCTGCCGTCCGGTTTGCTGCTTTCCGATTGCTGGCCTGTGCCGCGTTCCTGTCCACGCCATCTGCCGTTCCCGCGCAGTCGTACACGAACGGGGTGGTGGCGCGCTGGACGTTTGACGACGGCACCGGCAAGGACTCTGCCGGTGCAAATGATATGGCCCTGGTTGGTTCGCCAAACATGGTCCCTTCGCCATTGGGGCAGGCCATGGAGACCCGCTCGACCGCTTACGCCGTCGCGGATTCGCCGGGCCTGAACATCACCGGCTGGACCGGCATCACGGTTTCAGTCTGGGTCATGCCGGTGACCGGTTTTACGACGTATGGCGTTGTTTTCAGCCGCGGGGCCGATTCGTCTGGCGGAGCTTTCGCCCTTATTGCACCCGCGGCGAACAACTTCGCCTCCCAGTTCGGCATTGCTCTCAGCGCCACCCAGGGGGAAGTTGCCGTTTATCACTTGTTCACCCCCAGCAAGGCCCCGTATCCCGTGATTGGCAACTGGTATCATCTGGTGGGAACATATGACGGTCAAACCATACGCACCTACGTCAACGGGGTGCTGGATGAATCGAAAAATGTAAGTATTCCGGGTCGTGCGCTGTGGGAACCTGCGGGAAGCAGGACCTACATCGGTACCGGGTTTAAT
>CAIXUF010000564.1 GCA_903922535.1 Candidatus Hydrogenedentota bacterium | reverse complement strand
GGGTTCCGGCGCAAGGGCCGCGCGAAGGTTTCCCGAACCTATCGCCGCCTGCACCACCGTGTGCAGGCCCGGCTCCTCAATGTGGACATTGCCCCGGTTAATCGTGTCGACCACCCGGCTGCGCACGTCCACGCCCAGCACCTTGAATCCGCAGGTGGCCAGCACACTGGCGCTCGGCAGGCCGATGTATCCCAAACCCATGACGCAAATCGTTTTCATCGGTCGATCTCTCTGGTGAAAGTCACACCAGTCCGTTTGGACTCTTGTTTCAAAGAATCTACACCCTCATTTCCCCAACATGCCGCGAAGCACACCCAGATACTTTTCCGCAAGCCTGTCCCGATCATGGTGCTTGGAGACGTAGAGAAACCCGGATGCGGCAAACCTGGCGCACAAATCCGGATCTCCCGCCAGTTCCTTGGCGGCCGCGGCCAATTCGACTTCATTTTCCGGTTCGACGGACACTCCTCCGTCCGCCGTCTTGACAAATTCCGCCGCAAATCCGGCAACCCCGTTGATTATGGGGCGTTTCATCCCGGCCGCCTCGAAGAACTTGGACGGCATTACCGTGGCGAAGAGATCCTGCTTTCTCAGATGCATCAGGCAGGCATCTGAAGTTGCCAGGAAATCAGGCACGGACTCCTTCGGCTGGCACCCCGTGAATATGACATTGTCCAACCCGGCCGAGCGCGCCTTGCGCTCCAAATCCTGCCGCATTGCGCCGTCGCCCACCAGCAGAAAGACTATCCTGCCATTGCCTTCCTGCTTGAGGAGTTTTGCGGCCCGGAGAACCACGGACAGACCAGAGGCCATTCCGATGGTTCCCACATAGCTCACCACGAATTTTCCATCCAACCCATATCTCTTCCGGATGGCCTCATTGGCGGGCCGTTCCGAGAACAATTCCCGGTCAATGCCGTTCATGATAACGGTAATCTTCTCCGGCGCCACCCCTTTCTCCGCCAGAACATCCCGGTACCCATCTCCCACGGTGACAATATGGTCCGCTGCGGCATACAAACGTCGGGCCAGCCAGCCCAGCAGACGCAACAAGCCCCGGTGGCGCATCGCATCCACCGCCTCTATCGAATCCGGCCAGACATCCCGGACTTCGAGGACAAACGGCACCCGCTTGACCCAATGGGTCAGAACTCCCGCCCATGCGCCCAAGAACTGGGGGGAGGTGGCGACAATCACATCCGGGCGGCGCAACAACAGCGCGAACAAAGCGGCGCTCACCATGTAGGAGGCATAATTCACCGTGCGCCGGAACACGCCTTTGTTCGGCGCAATATAGGTCCACACCCGGAGGACGTCCACCCCCTCCACGGATTCCCATTGCCACAGCCGGTTCCGGTACCCCTTGTACAACACGCCCGTGGGGCAGTTGGGCGCGCACGTTACCACAGTCACCTGGCATCCTTCCCTGACCCAGCGCTTGCAGTGCTCGAATGTTCTGGATGCGGGCGCGTTTCCTTCAGGGGGGAAATAGTGGCTGAAGAACAGGATTTTCACGAAGACATTCCGTTGGATCGGGCACCGTGCCCGGCATGGGCGCTCAAAAGGTTCACCAAGATTCCGGCCATGAGTTCGGTTGAGTCGGCGAGACACCTGCAGGCCTGCCCGCACCAAGACGACATTCCCGACAAAGGCGCACCGTTCGGGCTGCATTCCAGGATCAATTGATCCGCGTCAAGACCGGCCGTGTCAAACCCGCGGCGCAGACCGTGTGAACGGTTGATCCGTGTGTGGAACCCATATGGTGTCAAACCAAAGACGACAGAAATATAACGCCGCTTATTCGGTGTCAGTAACACTATCCAACCTCCCGGCTTGGGCAACCCGGACATATACAGCAGAAATATGTCCGGCAAAGCCAGATGCTCAACTACATACCGTCTTATTGCAAGGCAAAGAACAGCCACTCTTCATTGGAATGGATGAAAGGTTTGCCGCTGTGCCCCGGTGAACTTGAAGATTCTCCCTTCTCGTGGGGCGGCATCCGCACCCACAGTTTACCCGACCCTGGGCTCTGGATTGTGTCGGAGGCGTTCGCCGCCGCCGACATCCGGCACAAGAGAATCGGGACCAGAATGTTCATAGAAAAACCACAAGAACGACGCGCCGACACACGGGTGATTGCTGACCTCCACCGTGACAATCGTCTGTCGTCCAGTCTAATCACACGTTATTCAACATGCGGGACATCAAGACTGCTCAACACAGAATACCTGACCTGTCCGCGCGGATTCAACGGCCGCGAAACTCGCGCGGGTTGTGTTCACAAGTTCACGAAACGGGATCAATGCCTCCCCGCCTTCGGCGACACCCCTCACAAAAGCCGCCACTTCGGTGCTGTGCCCTTTGTCCTGGCGGAATGTCTTCAGCTTGCTGAAGCGGCTGAAACCGTACCCCCGTGTCATGCGGAAGTTTTCCATTTTGAGCACACGTCCGTCGCTGAAAACCTCAAGCAGCTCCTTGGGATAACTCTTGGGGCCGTTTGCGAAGTAGTTCACATTGCCTATGGAACCGTCCTCAAACTGCATCACCATGGATGTTTTATCGCCGCGCACGGACGGACCCAATCCGATCATCGCGGAATACATCGACACGACGGGACTTCCCGCCAAATGCGCCAGAAGATCGATGAAGTGGCATCCTTCCCCTATGATGCGTCCCCCGCCCCGTTCGGGATCCTGGACCCAGTGACTTGCGGGGATCGCTCCGGCGTTTACGGTCATGTTCATGCAGAGCGGTTCAGAGCGGCCGCCCAGCAATTCCTTGATTTTCTGTGTGTGCCGGCTGAACCTTCGATTGAACCCCAGCATCACAAAACGGTCGGGATGCGCCTTGACGCATTCTTCCACGCGCGCCAGATCCTGCCCGGTCAGGGCCAGCGGCTTTTCGACAAACACGTGCTTGCCGGCTTCAAGGGCTTCACAGACAAACCGCGCGTGCAGATGATGGCCCACAAGAATGAAGACCGCGTTGACTGCCGGGTCCGCCAGGATCAATTTGTAGTCCGTGACCGCCTGTTCCGCCCCGAACTTCTTTGCGGCATGGGTGGCCGCAGCCCCGTTCAAGTCCGCCACATAGGCGATCCGCGCGGGGGTTTTGGCAAGTGCCGGCAGCAGTATGGCCTTCGCGAAATTCCCCGCCCCGATCACGCCAACGATTGCCCCGTCGCCTGGGGGGGCGGGAGCCTGATTCACCCGGACGGAGCTAACCCGCTTTGTCTCGCCCGAATACTGCAGCACGATGCCCAGCGCATGGGGATCCTTCTGAAGCGTCTCGTAGGCGTCAAGGGCACTGTCCAGGGGAAAGCGGTGCGTGATCAGCCCGCCTGTCTGCAAGGCCCCCGATCCAACCGCGCCGAGCACGGCCTCGAAGTTGCGCTGTTCCGTCCAGCGCACATACCCCAGCGGATAGTCCTGGCCGGCCTGTTCGTACTTCTCGTCATAGCGTCCGGGTCCATAGGAGCAGGAGACCTGGAACGTCAGTTCCTTCTCATAGAAGTCGCTGCGGCGCAGATTCAAGCCCACCACCCCCACCAAAATAATCCGGCCCCGCTTCCGGCAGGATTGCGCCGCATGGTGGACGATGTCGTCCGTCTTGGCCGAGGCCGTGATGATTACACCGTCAACCCCGTTCCCCGACGTCCATGCCTCCGCGGCAACCACGGGATCAGTCCCGGCTGCGGGGTTTATGGTCTTTGCGCCATATTCCTCCGCCTGCCGCAGACGTTCGGCGTTGATGTCTATTCCCAACACTTCGCATCCGTGCGCCCGCAGCAGTTGCACCGTCATCAGCCCGACCAACCCAAGACCGAAAACGACAAACCGTTCCCCAAGCGCCGGCATTGCCAGGCGGACGCCCTGCAGGGCTATGCTGCCCAGCACCGTAAACGCCGCATCCTCGTCGCTCACCCCGTCCGGCACTTTCGCGCAGAGATTCCTGGGCACCGCAACCATTTCCGCATGGGGCCCGTTGCTGACCACCCGGTCCCCCGGCTGGAGACCCTCCACGCCCGGCCCCACCTCCACCACCACCCCCATGTTGCAGTATCCCAACGGCAGCGGCTCGTCCAGTTTGTTGAAAACGGCCTCCAAGGTCGGCAGGATGCCGTCCGTCCTCAACTTGTCCAGAACCTGTTTCACCTTTTCAGGCTGCTGCCGGGCCTTCTGGACCAGATTCGCCTGGCTGAATTCCACCAGCATCCGCTCCGTGCCGGCTGAAATAAGCGAGGCCCTTGTACTGATGACCACCATGCCGCGGCCAACCTGGGGACAAGGGACGTCCGCCAATTCCATTTTGCCGGTCTGGAGATGTTGAAGAATCTGTTTCATTGGTCCGGAACACCTCTTTCCCGTTTTGCCCTGCCCGTTATTGGACACAAAAGAAACGCGCTATCGCGCCGCCGTGATCAGAGCGTCCTTTTCGGCGCGGCTTGGATAGCTTATCAATACGGCCCGATAAACGCCCTTGAAGACGAACAGGCTTCCGGCCGCCGTTCCGATAATCCCAAAAGAGTCTATGACCCTGCCCATGTCCGCCAGCGAACCGGCGCCGCCGAGCACGGTCATCGGCAGATTGATTGATTCGCGGATTAAGCGAATCAACTCCATATCATACCCCTTCATGAGCCCGTCCCGATCGATGGAATTCACAACCACCTCTCCGGCGCCCAAACCTTCGACTTTCTTGGCAAACTCAACCGGACACAATCCGGTTGGCTTGGTGGCATTGTGCGTCCACAATTCATATTTGCCGCTGCGCTTGTCTTTCTTCACGTCCATAACCACGACAACGCTCTGGTTCCCGACAAACTGTGCGGCCTGCGTCACCAGTTCGGGATTGCTGACAACCGCCGAGCTGATGGCGACCTTCTCGGCCCCCAGACTGACAATCCTCTCCACCTGGTCCGCGCTCTTCACCCCCCCGCCGTAGCACAGGGGCATGCGGCACTCGGCGGCCAGATTCCTGATCAGCGTGTAGTCCGGATCCCGGTTGAGCGCCGCGGCGTCGATATCCACCACAATCAGCTCATCAACCTCCTTCTCATTGAAGATCTTCACCGCATTGATGGGATCGCCCACATATTTTGGATTGGAGAACTGCTGCGTTTTGACCAGCCCGCCGTTCTTTACCAGCAGGCAGGGGGTGATTCGGGGGCGTAACATGCTTACATCTCCGCAAAGTTTTTCAAGAGCTGAATGCCCCATTGGTGGCTTTTTTCAGGATGGAACTGCACGCCGTACACGTTTCCACAGCCGACAGTCGAGGCATAGGGGCCGTTGTAGTCGGTGATCGAAAGCACATGCTCCGGGTTGCGCGGGACAAAGTAGTAGGAATGCAGAAAATAGAAGCGCGCATCGGATTCCAGATTCCGAAACAGACCACCGTTGAGCCGCGGCGTCACGTCATTCCAGCCCATATGCGGCAGGCGGGTTTTCTGCGACAGCCTTGTGGCATCGAACTTCTTCACTTCCCCCTCAATCCATCCCAGTCCCTCCATTGCCCCCTCGTCGCTGCGGTTCGCCAGCATCTGCATGCCCACGCAAATGCCTATGACGGGTTTGCCCCCCCGCACCACGACTTCGTCAAGCGTGTCCCTCATTCCAGATGCGTTCAATCGGGCCATCGCCCCGTCGAACGCCCCGACACCCGGCAGGATTATTTTCGTTGCCAACCGCAAGTCTTCAGGCGTTGAGGCTATTCCAACTTCAATATTCAGTCTCTTGTAAATGTTCGCAATGGCATGAATATTGCCCAAACCGTAGTTGACAATGCCAATCATCTCTTTCCTCCAAGCTCCATTCCCAACAATCTCATCATCTTCGCCCCGATCGTGTAGATGCCCTGTTGGGACCGGTAGTCGCGAAACGTCTTGTTTGGGCTGTCCATGTAGCCCTGCAGTTCCTCGACGGATATGCCCAGCTTCGTGGCAACATACTCAAAATCGTGGGCGATGGTCTCTTTATCATAAGAGGGGTGCGACAGTTTCTCCAACGCCTCCTCCCGGGTCATTTGGTTGGTGAGGATCAAGCTGGAATACTGCACCTTTCGGGTGTCATAGCCGAACTTCTTGGGCAGCCAGTAACCCTCGTAGAATTTCGTGAAGCGGGATTCAAAGTGTTTCTGCGGATAGGTCTGCCAGCCGAACTTTTCGACCAGCAGCCGAATCGCGTCCTCTTTGACATAGGGAATGCAGTCCAGCGGCCTGACGATTCGTATTCCTTTAAGGTACCGCAGATAAACTTTGTGCCGCAGAATGCTCGTTGTGGGAAAGTTCACCAAGGGGCGCGCGCCAAAGCGTTTGTGAATGTCGCGCAGTTGTATGGAATCAGACTGGTAATACATCCACTCAATGGGGTTTCGGGTGCATTCAGTGGAATAATTTGCGCCGGTCAAAATGTACCTAATCTTGTGCCGTTCGGCAAAATTGTACATTGTTGCAAAGAATGCATGGTCCTGCGGCGTGTCGATGTGCGGCACTCCCGATTTGAAGAATGCCAGTTGCAGATCCCGCATCTCCTCCCAGTCAATCACTTCGGTGAACAAATCCAAACCCAGTTTGTCCACCAGTTTCTCGATGTTGTTCACGGCCACCTGCGAATTCCAGCCCGCATCAACATGAAAGACCAGGGGACGCAGTCCAAACTGTTCCTTTGCGGCATAGGTCAGGTAAGAACTGTCAACCCCCCCACTCACGCCAATGATGCAGTCAAAATCCTTCCCGACCCCCTCCTTCTTGATGAGTTCCACGGTTGCCTGGAGAGACTTCCACCCTTCCGCGTCCGGATGCCAATTGGGGAGAATGCTTTTGTGGAACTCATTGCAGTGGTCGCAGACGCCGCGGTCATCAAATACAATCTTCGAGTCCGTTGTGTCCATGACGCAGTTCGCGCAGATCCGGGGAGTCGTTTCAGTCATTCCTGGCACCTTTTCCGTGATAACGCATGGTGGCGAAATTATGCATGGTCTTCCACCGGCCGCACAAGGCCAGGGCAACGGGCCCGGCATCGGTTCCCCGGGGACGGGCAGGGAACTCCCGTCATTGACTGAGTCATGCACACCCTCGTTCGGTCAGCCATGCCAGATTTCCTGTCAATGCGAGCAGCACCGTCGGGGCATGTCTGGGCATGTGTTTGGGTTCATTGATTTGCATCCACAAGATCGTCTGACAACAGTTTAAGCTTGAGTTTTCCGCGTTTGGTGCGAATCGGCTTTTGCAATATCACATAGTTGACATCCAGGTTCACATCTGACCAATCGAAATAGCGCGAAAGATCAGAAGGCGGCAGCCCCACGCTCTCCCTGGCCGTGACGTACAACGTTGCGGCCCCCCTGCCCGGCTGGAACAACTGCACGTAATCCGCCACATTGAATATTCTGTGATGGCGTCCGTAAATCAAAGCGGTCAGGGGGAGTCTTTTGCCACACTTGTCTTCAATGAAATCGCCTTCCCGTCCCTCTTTTATCGAAAAATGCTCCATAATCCCGGAATCATCCGCCTTCGACTCAATGATGTCGCCGGTCGAGTACCGTATCAGCGGCATGTCATGGTTGTGGTATGACGTTCCGCACAACATCCCCCCAACATCCTCCGCGTAACCGTAGGTGATGAAGGGGGTGTATTTCCCGTCCCGGTCATTGTCGTAGGCCAGCACGCACATTTCGCTGTGGCCATACCACGATATATAGTCCAGATTCCACGTGTCATGAAGGTACTTCGTCATATAAGGAATCGGATATTCCGAGCTTAGAAAACAGCATTTGATTCTGGATGAAACAAGCGCCCTGTCCCTCTCGCCCAGTTGCGGCTCTATCTCCCGCAACAGGTTGTATATGGAGGAGGGATATCCCTGAATGTACATGACGGGGTATTCTGTGATGAGGTTCACGATGTCCGATGCCCGGGCTCCCGCATCCAGATATGGATTGACTCTGATCTCATTGTGAACGGCGTTGTACTTGTACAGATCCTTCCCAAGATTTCTTCCGAGAATGGTTATCATTAGCTGCGTGTGCAGATAACCCCGCAACCCCCAAATATAATGCATGTGCGCCCATTCGCGGGCCCACGCATTCTTGTCGATGTAGAAACTCAATGGCTCGCCGGACGAGCCCCCTGTATTGATAAGCGTTGCGCCGGCAGACTGCTTTGAATATTCGCGAACCTGGGTTTTTGTGATAATCGGGAGCTGTTCAAAATCTCTTATGCTGTTGACCGCTATGGGACTGCGCCCGTACAGGTCCTGATAGAACGGTATGTTCTTTTGGGCGTATTGAACGATCCGGTTCAAATGACGGACGGCATATGCGCGGCGCTCTTCCGGTCCGGCCTGTGCATAATGGGATGCCAATCTGCAGGATTCTGTGTATTGACTGCCCAGCCGGAGTCTGTAAGGGACGCGTGACGTCCATTTTCCCAGGGAATACGGGATGTGCTCGGCGATGCTCTTCAGTTTATACTTGAAATCCATCTGAACTTCTCTTGCGCATGCCAACACTGGTAGAACGCTGAAGAATCCAAAACGCCGGAACTACAGCGCAAACGCCGCACTTCCCAGGGTTGCCGTTCCCAGGTCTTCACGGACAGGCCAACCACACCGCCAACGGACGGCCCAAGCCGTTGCACAGGCGTTCCCCGCCAGCCAATGGAATGGGATGAGTGGGCGGTGCCCAATCACAACGGCAGCGCCTCACCGCACTTCAGTCTGCGGCCCGTGGTTATAATATGCCATCCCCAACGAACAAGGCAAACAACCCGCAGTGTCAACAGCCCGTAATAAGCACAAAGGTGCGGCTGGAACGGGACGCGCCCGGGGCTGCGGCTAGCGCGAAGAATTCCTTGCTTTATGCCACCGCCGTGACAGCGCGACAGTCGCGCAATACCTTAGATTCATCGGCATGGACAGCCAGACAAGCCATGTGAGCCACAGGGACGGTGAGAAGCGGCTCAGGCAATCCCGGCTCCACACTTTGATCTCCCTGTTGTACCAATCGGCGTACTCTGTCTTGAACCACATTCCAGTATCGACCGTGCGCGCCCGCTCACAGAGGCCGCGGAGTCTCAAGAGAAGTTCGGCGTTCTCTTCGCGGGGCACAGGCCAGGGCTGATAGTTCTCGTTGATCCGGTACGGAATCGGTTCTGTCTCGCGGCTGCCGGGATCATAGCGGACCATGTATCCCCAGCGGTTCTTGTCGGTGTTTTCCCCGTCGAACTGCCAGAAATTGAAATTGCCGAGCGAATAGTAGATGAACCTGTCCTTGTAGACTTCCCAACCCTGTGGCACGTGGGGGTGGTGGCCGATGATGATATCCGCTCCGGCATCGATGAACCTGCGGGCGAGCTGCCGCTGAAATGGTGCGGGCAGATCGGTGAGTTCGTAGCCCCAATGCAGGCTGACGATCTTCCGCTCGGCGGTCGAATCGCGCAGCAGCCGTTCCAAAGCGTTCGCCCGGCGGCCATTGTACGACATGCGCAGGCGGGGCAGCGCGAAATAGGCGGCAATGAAGTCAACCGAGATTCCGCCGATCACGGCGTGTGCCGCGGAAGGATTCTGCGGTCCGATGACCGTCTTTCCCCTCTTGGCCAATGCCGTCGCAAGGCGCTGCGGGTCACCGCTGTCGGCGGCATGATTGTTGACAATTGTAAGCGCCTGGACCTCGTCCGGGAGCCAATCGAGCGCCGTCTCATCCACCGCCAGAAAGACGGTCTTCTCTTTCTGCCGCGCGCCGGAGAGGGCCGTTTCCAGATTCAGGCAGACGGCAGAATCGCGAAACTGCGGGAGCATCCCGGCGAACGGAGTCTCGCCGTTGAGGGTCCGCAGGAAGGTGTCGGCGCAAAAGAGTATGTGTCTTGCCGTCATTGGTCACTCGGGTCGGTTTCGCGGCGTCGAATCAGCTTTGCCGGAATTCCACCCACAATGGTGAATGGTTCAACGTTTCTGGTCACAACACTCCCTCCGGCAACCACGGCGCCCTCACCTATGGTCACACCGGCGGTAATCAGGCAGTTTCCGCCAATCCACACATCCTCTCCAATTACAATGGGCCTGCGGTCGTTTCCGGAGTCAAATATCCTCTGTTTCCCGGGCGGAATCACATGGTTGCCGGAGATTATTTGCGTTCGAAACCCTATCAGCGTTCTGGCTCCAATGGTGATCCCGCCGGGGGTCACGAGCAGCACATCCTTGGACAAATCCACATCGTCACCGATCACCAGATTTCTTCCATCTGCGATCCACACACCCGGGTAAATGACGACCCGCCTGCCAATTTTCGCCCCCGCAAGCGTCAGAAACAACTTCTTGATGAAGAGACAAAGCGGATACCGGGGAAGATTGAGCACGAGAGCCATCGCCGTTTCATAGGAGACGAGAAGAAACTGTTTCATTCTGCTGGAAGACATGGCGGACATAATCGATTTCTTCCTTGATTCTACCCTGGATACTGGGGTATTGGCCCAACATTTCGGTTCCCCGGCGAATTGCGAGCGCGCGGCGCTCACTGGAATCCAGCAGACAACAGAGCTTGTCCGCAATATCCGCGACGGAATCCCTGTCCACATACACCGCGGCATCCTGACAGATTGAATGCGCCCAGGGTTCATCCGCAATCAGCAGGGGTTTGCCAAAACACCAGGCCTCAATAATGTTGTTGCTGAAACTTTCCAGCTTGCTGAGCAGAAACACATAGTCAATCTGCCCATACAGACTTGCGAGTTCATCCTTGCGGGCAGGACCTGTGACAAAGACCCGGTCAACCACATCATGGGTTCGAAGCGACTCGCAGAATTGTCTGTGCTGATCGGAATTGTCCGCCGGCGCGGTCAAGACAAACGCAAAGGGTCTGTTTCTCTTGCGCATCTCCGCCGCAAGCGGCGGAATCAGCATGAAATTCTTGTTCAACTGCCAGCCACAAAGAAAGAGCCCGCGCTTCACATCAGGCGCATCAAGCGGCGGCAGTGTAAAATCCAGCCTGTTTTCACCGAGACAAATGGATGGTTTGATGAATTTGGTTTGTCCAAGCCCGTAAAGAAGGCGTCCCCGCTCCTCCAAAGCCTCATTCTCGAACACCACCGCATTGGAACGCTTCACCCCGCGGATGCGATAAAAATCCAGCAGCCTTCTCTTCAGTTTGCCGGCCCCGTGGTGCCCCTGCCAGAAATCAATTTCAGGAAAATAAAGGTTTGAGTCCACCGAGCCCGAAATCTGCGGCCAGCGCCTGGGAAACCAGGCATACCCAAAATACGAGTAGACAATGTCTATTTTGAGTTTTGTCAGGAAATACCACCCGGCGAACACCTCAAAGAGAATCCGCAGTATGGCGTTGCGGGGGGCGGTGACATAGCGCATATTCTCCTGTCGCTGAAGGTGCCGGTGGACGTCGGAGTCTTTGGCGACGAGATAAAAGCAGGTGACATCCGCCACTGGACACGACTCGACCGCATAGAGAAAATTGAGGGCCACGTTTTGCCCCCCACCGGCCTTCAACGTTGAAAAATTGATCAATATGTTCACAATGCCACTATCCTAGCATGTTCCCGCGTTCAAACAATGCCTGCATTTGCGACGAGCGCCTTTGACGGCGCATCGGCCGCCGGTCCCGCAGAGCCGTTGGCGCGCCCCTCAGCCTATGCGCCTGCGTATGACCGCAGCGCCCTCCTCCAGCCGGGTCCTAATACTTGCCGAGGTTTCAGTCAAGCGCGCCCGCTGTTCCGCCCTTTGGCTCCAGACCGCGTCGAATTTCGCCTTCAGGTCGGCAAGGTCGGGCCGGTTGAGAAAGTAAACGGCATGCTCCATGCCGAGCATCTCGTTGACAATGCCCTGCACTCTGCGATCCGTGTGGGAACCCATGAAGAAGAAGGGGGTGTGCGCGCCTGTTGCCCCGATTACGGAGTGAATTCGCTCCGCGAGGAGCAGTTCGCCCCGCTTGAGCAGCCCTTTCAGTTCGGGGGCCGAACACGCCGTTGCCAGCAGACGCGCCCGCTCCGGAGGCAGTTCCGCGCGACTTAGAATGTCTCGTGCCACAACCCGGTCGTCCAACGCCGCGCCAGGGCCGACAGCGTGCGGCAGGAACAGGACGTTTGCGCCGTGCTCGTGGACTATATGCCGGATCACTTCGGCAAACAGTTGCCGATGGGCCGCCAGTTTAAGATCCGGCCGCAGGACGTCCTCGAAGCAGTGCCGGGCAATGGGCGCCGGCTCGCAGCAGGTGCACATTACCACAGGCCGCTCGAAGAAGTGTCCCAGTCCCTCCCCTTCGATAATCTTGTCAACCGTCCCGTCCGGGGCCGGCTTCATGCCAAAGGCCGGGTCCGGCAGCAATTCTGAATGCACATCCGGAAAAGAACGTCTGGCAACCTCCACCGAGGCGGCAGTGCGGCAGTAGAAGAACTCACAGTGCCGCAATGCCTCCTGATGCACTTCAAGAATGGCGCGGCTCTTGAAAGAGCGGGGCAGTTCAACCCCCAGGATGCCGCTTCCCTTGCCCAAGTCTCTCATGGAATTGATTACATGGCACACCATTTCATCCAGCGCGCCGTCATGTCCGGCAACAACATAATCACAGTTTACAAGGCGCAGCAATGCGCGGTCTTTGTCGTCCCGCGGAGGATCTCCCTGCGCGAGGCGCCTCATCCGTCCGACGGTTTCCCTGAGTGCGCCGGACCTTCTCTTTACCCACCCGGGCCAGAGCTTGTGAAGTCCGTTGCGCACCAGGGAGCAGGCCGAATCACGGAGCTTTTCCCAGCTCGGGCCAAGGCCAAACTCCCGGGTGGCCCATGTGGGGAAGAACCATTCGGCGGGGTAAACGTGTATGCCGTCTTGGAGCCGGTAGGCATGCGCTTCGACTTCAAGCAGGTGAATCTCGCAGTTTCCCTCAGGGAAAAGCGTGTCAGCAATGCCGCGGACAATGGCTTCTTCCCCCTTGTTTTCCAGGGGCACGTATTCGGGAACGAACAAATGGTAAGTCTTTGTCAAAACCAGACTCCTAACGCTGCGGCCCAACGGTCCTTGCTGCGGGCTGGCGGCGTTTCAATCGCTCATATGTGAAAAACGGCAGGTTTGCGGCGTGAACAGGCAATTCCGGCAACAATCCGCCCGGCAACCTACCGCCAACCATCATGGGCAGGCATCGGAACGCTGTATTTCCAGCTTTTCCAGACAGATTGTTCCTGCTTTGACACATCAGCGCGCATGCGGCCGGCGGTTTCTGCCAATCGGTTCTCAGGTCTACCCGGTACCTGCGCCAAACGTTCACACAGTTCAGCATGTCGATTCTGCGTCTCATCATACTGGAAATCTTGGAGGACCGCAACGACTTTTGATCGGCTTGTGATCAACCATGTCGGCCAGCCGGGTTTTCCCCGGCATATGGCATGCCATCACCGTGGAAGAAATCTTTGACTGACCCGTTCACAGGGAAATTGGCGCTACTCGCAGTTCACGCTCCAAGTGTTTACCGGGAACAGGTAGTCATCAGTTGCGGTATCCCCCAAGCGGCCGGAGGAGAAGACCATCAGAATGGCGTCTTCACTCAGTGCCATGCTTCCCGTGGCGTGATTCACGGGAACGTGGAGAACCTGCGGCTTTGTCTCGGACAGGACAAAACGTTCAACGGGGAGATGGCTGGCTGGAAAAGACCAGTCGTCGGGTTTGACCACGGCCAGGAGTATGGTTCCCCTCACAACCGTGAACCATTTCTCCTGGATTCTGTGCCCGCGCCAGCCGCGCGGCTCATAGGGCCTGTGGGCGCGGATTGTGTAGAAGCGCTCCACACCCTTGAAATCAAAGTCGTTCACAAAGGTCACGGTGCCCCGGGCGTCCACGAGCAGGCCGCCCTCAATGATGCGCGGTGTGTTCTGTGCGTCAGACAAGGCGATCACTCCCGGGATCAGTTCTTGTGCCAAACGACACGGTTGACGTAGTTCGTGTAGCTGAGAATTATCCGGACAACCTTCTCGGAGACATTGGGCACGTTGTAGTCGTCGACCATGCGCAGAATGCGCGACGCCCCCCGCGGCTGGGACTCCAGGATCTTGAGCCCGTCGAGGATGCGGTCCAACTCGAGCCCCGTCATCATGACGGAGGCCTCTTCCATTCCTTCGGGGCGCTCGTGGGCGTTGCGGATGTTCAACGCGGGGAAGTTGAGGATGGAGGACTCCTCGGTGATGGTGCCGCTGTCGGACAAAGATACCGAGGCGTGCATCTGCAGGTGGACATAGTCGCAGAATCCGAGCGGTTTGAGCAGCTCCACCTCCGGCCGCAGCGCCACACCCATGGCGTCCATCTTCTTCCGTGTGCGCGGATGGGTGGAGACGATGATCCTCCTGCCGCATTTCTCGGCGAGGGCGTTCAGGACGTTGACCAGTTTGTGGAACTGTTCGGGGTAGTCGATGTTCTCCTCCCGGTGGGAACTGACGACGAAGTAGTCCTGGGCCTTCAGGCCCAGCCGGGACAGCACGTCGGAGCGCTCGATCCTGGGCAGATAATGGTGCAGCACCTCGAACATCGGGCTGCCTGTCTTGATGATGCGGTCGGGCGGCAGCCCCTCGCGAAGCAGATAGTCGCGCGAGATGGTGCTGTAGGGCATGTTGATGTCGCTGATGTGATCCACAATCTTCCGGTTGATTTCCTCGGGGACGCGCTGATCGAAACAGCGGTTTCCCGCCTCCATGTGGAACACGGGAATCTTGCGGCGTTTGGCCGAGATGGCCGCGAGACAACTGTTCGTGTCGCCGAGAACCAGTACAGCGTCCGGCTGAATGGCCGCGAGGGCGTCATCAGACTTGGCAATCACCAGACCGATGGTTTCCGCGGGGGTGTTGCCCGCGGCTTCCATGAACACGTCCGGCTTGCGGATTTCCAAATCCTCGAAAAAGATCTGGTTGAGTTCATAGTCATAATTCTGGCCGGTGTGGACGATGACATGCTCCACGTTCCGGTCCAGCGCCGCCATGACGCGTGAAAGCCGGATGATTTCCGGCCTGGTGCCGATGATGGTTGCCACTTTCATAATCTGTCACTCTTCTTGGGAAAGTTTTCAAAAAAGTTGACCTAATCTTACCCTCACCGCGCCCTCCCGAGCGAATCAACATAAAGGGGAACGGCGGATGCCCGCGAGACAGACCAATCCCGTACCGCAGGCGCCTCGCCTGCCACCCGATCCACCACGGCCCGCGCAAAACGCGGCGACAGCACGCGGAATCCGCACTGCGTGTCCGGCAGGTTGCGGCCCGGCGGCAGCCGCGTGACCCGCGCGGTGACCTGGTTGCCAAAACGGCTGCGCCAGGGCACAGGTCCCTCGTCAAAGCGGCGTTGGCCGATGACGAGGTCGGCCCGTTCCTGGCGAAACGCCTCCACCAATCCCGGAATGTCGGCCGGGTCATGCTGACCGTCGGCGTCCATCAGGCACAGGGCCTCCAGTTCGGGGCGCGCCAGCGCGAATTTCAGCCCCTCAATGATGGCGTGCCCCTTGCCCCGGTTGCGCGGCAGGCGCAGCACCTCCATGTTGGGCATGGTGAACGCCTCCACCGCTCCGTCCGTGCTGCCGTCGTCCACCACAATCACCCGCGCGGTGCGCAGGGCCGCGCCTTCCGCCACAGAACGGATGTGGTGCTCCGCGTTGAAACAGGGAATCACCACTGTGAGTCCGGGGACAGGGTCAGCGGCGGTATGCCTGTTTTCTTTATCAAGGTCCATTGGCACAAGCATACCGGGGACGCGCCCCGTCCGCAACTACAGGCAAGGCCGGTTTTCTGTCCGGGTTGCGGCGCACCGGCGCGCACCATTATCCTGTTGCACAGCGGATGGAACGATTCATGACATAACGCCGAGGCTCAACGCTTGACCGACGACCCCAATACTGCGGAAGCTCGCGCTTCCAGCACACCCCCGCAGCCGGCCTGCGCATCCATGCCCGTCCCGCGGCCTTTTTGGCGCCGCGAGGGGTTTTGGCTGACGGTGGTGCTGTTGGTTGCGGCGGCGCTGCGCGTGTGGTACCTGACGGAAGTGGTGCATGCGCCCGACTTCCACGCGCTGCGGCAGGACTTGGAGGTGCAGGATTACCAGGCGCGCGCCATGGTCAGCGGCGACTGGACCGTGCCCGAAGGGCGCAACGATCCCAAGATTACCACTACGCCCTATTACCGCCCGCCCGGCTATCCCTACCTGCTGGCCGGCATCTATTTCGTCACCGGCGGCGATTATCTTGCTCCGCGCGTGTTCAACATGCTGATCGGCCTGTTGAGCATCGTCCTGATGTATCTCTTTGGCCGGGCCGTCTACCACCCGTGGGTGGGCCTGGTGACGGCGGCGCTGATGGCGGGCTACTGGGGCTTTGTCTATTACGAGGGCGAGGTCAACGACCCCGCCATGTTTGTGCTGCTCATTCCGTGCCTGCTGTGGTCGTTGCGGTTGTGGGCCACCTCGTACAAATTCCGCTGGGCGCTGCTGGCCGGGCTGCTCACCGGCGTGTACGCCATCATGCGGCCCAACATCCTGCTCTTCGGCCCCTTCATGGCCGCGTGGATGCTCCATGCGGCATGGCGTTCGGGCAGACTGCGGCGCGTGCCCGGCGGATGGATCGGCCTCTTCGCCGCATTCCTGATCATTGCCCCGGTCACCCTCCGCAACTATGTGGTTTCCGGCGAAATTGTCCCGGTGTCCACCTACTTCGGCGAGAACTTCCTCATCGGCAACGGCGAGGACTCGGACGGCTACACCTCATGGACGCCCTATCTGCAAAAGCTGGAGGGCACGGGGCAGTTCTCGGTGTGGGTCTACAGCAACATCGTGCGCGGTCTGGCCAAAGAGGTGGGCAACGAGGATCTCACGGATTCCGAGGCCTCCAAGATCTTCTTCAAGAAGGGCCTCGACTATGCCATGGCCCACAAGCTCCGCACGCTGAACCTGGCGCTCAAGAAGGCCGTTCTCTTCTGGTCCCCCTGGGAAATGACGGAGAACAAGGTTGTCCAGTGTGAGAAGGATTACTACCCCCCCCTTCGTTGCATGCCTGGGTTCCCGCTTTTCATGGGGTTGTTCTGCGCGGGGCTGCTCTTCCTGGCCAACGACGCGCGGCACGGCCGCCTGATGGACGGCCGCAGCCCCGGATCTTCCGCGCCGGGTCCCGGACAGATCACCGTGCTGATCCTGCTGTTCATCCTGGTCTACTACGCATCGTTTATCCCCTTCTTCGTCAATGCCCGCGCGCGCCATCCCATCGTGCCGCTGATGATGCTGTTTGGCGGCTATGGCCTCTTTCGCATCGCCGCATGGACCACCGCGCGCCGTTGGGTGTCCGCCGTGTGCGGTGTGCTGCTGGTCGCGGTCCTGGTCGGGCTCGCTGGCGTGGACTGGATTCCCTACCGGCCCGACACGGCACGCTGGCATTATGACCGCGCCGACTCCTGGCTCACGGCGGGCGAGGTGGACAAGGCCGAAGCGGAGGCAGAGACCATGCTGGGCCTCGATTACTCCTATTACATGCCGTTCCGCCTGGGTCATGCCTTTGCCGCCAAACAACGGCCTGCGCTGGCATCGCGATTGCTTCGCGCAGCGCTGAGTCCGGACGCCTCCGAGCAGCCCACGGCGTATCGCGAGGATCTGTGGTTCTATATCGGCGCGGCCGAGGCCGCGGACGGAAAGACGGACAAGGCCAAGGTGGCCTTTGAAGAGGCGCTGCGCCTGTATTCCAAGGATGTCCGCGCACTGAACGATCTTGGCTTCCTGCTGGAGCAGGCCGGAGACACCGCGGGCGCGGTCGAGCTCTATAAACGTGCGCTGGATGCCCGGCCCGAATTCACCCTCGCCCGCACCAATCTGGGCGAACTCCTCGCAAAGCAGGGCGATCTTTCCGGTGCCGTCCGCGAATACGGGCAGGCCGCGCAGGATGCGCCCGAATCGCCGGAGATTCAATACAACCTCGCCCGCCATCTGGCGGCCGCAGGCCGCACCGAAGAGGCGCAGGCCGCCTATCAAAAAGCGGTCGCCCTCAATCCGAAGGATGTGCGCGCATGGAATAACCTGGGTCTGCTGCTGGCGCAACAGGGCAACGGTGCAGGGGCCGAACAGGCCTACCGGAGCGCGCTCGAACAATCCCCCAACTACACCCTTGCCCGCGCCAATCTGGGCAACCTGCTCATGGATGCGGGCCGTTTTGACGAGGGCGTCGCCGTCTATGAGGAAGGCATCACCCTCGACCCCAAGAACGCCGAACTGATGAACGGCCTCGGATGGCGCTTTGACCAGAAGAACGACGCGGACCACGCCCTGGAGTGGTACGACCGTTCCCTCGAAACAGCCCCCAACTTTCTTGCCGCGCGCATAAACCGCGCCAATCTTCTGGCCCGCATCGGGCGCATGGACGCGGCGGAAAAGGATGCCCGCACCGCCGTGGAACAGTCCCCGCAGAGTGCGCAGGCCGTATTCGTCCTCGGGAACATTTGCGCCCTGTCGGGCCGTCCCGGCGAGGCCGCCGCGCAATACCGTCGCGCACTCGAACTCGACCCCAATTTTGCGCCGGCCAAAGACAATTTGGCGCTGGTGACAGGCGCCGCGCCTGCGCCCTCCGCCACACCGTAGAACCCGTTCGCATCGAGGGTTCCCCCGTCTTCCGCCCCGGCAGTTTTGTTTTCCCCAGCCCGTGTCTTATCATGGCGTGCGCCGGATGCGCAGCATCCGCAGGGAAACGCCCTTCGCGCAGAGGATACGATGAATTTGTATTCGCACACTAAAATGGATGGACAATTACGATGCCGTTGGGCTTTCATCGGCTGTGTTTGTCTTGTCGTGGCGGGATGGGCGGGGGCGGCGACCGTGGATGCAGCCCCAAAAGACCTTGACACCCAAATCCGGGAACTGACCCCGTCGCATCCCGCGCCGGCCACCGGCGCGCTGCTGCCCGTCGGCGAAGATGCGGGACCGATACGGCTGATTGGCATTGACCTGCTGCAGAACGGTGTGCCGCTGGCCGGGGATTGCCCCAAACTGGACGGCAATATTCCGTTCGACATCGTCGCGTACTGGTGCCCCGCCGCTGTTATCGCGGGCCGCATTCCCATGACCCTCCGGTTCTGGTCGCAGGACTACATGATAGGCCGCGGTGAGGATTTGGTCATCGGCCCCGCCGCCGGTGAGCCCGCCTGGGAACCGGGCGGCGTGTACCGCCAGAAACACACCATTGGCCTGCCGCAAATCGCTGGGGCCATCAACGGCAACATCCACCTCTCCATTCACCTTGCCGCCGGGGCAAATGCCGGCCTGGAATCGCCGGCACTGCAGCAGCTTGATCTTGTCGTCACGCCCCGCGTTGGCGCGGGGCGTGTTGCCCGTACCCTGCTGGACGCCAAACTGGAGCATGGCGCCGAACCGTTGTCAAAGAGCTTCCGGCTCGGACGCGGCGCTTCCGTCACGCTTCCCGTGGGGGTGCACGGCCGGGCCGTGCGGGGTCTCATTGTGGTGTCCTCTTTCGCCTACGGCACCGTCGCGCAGGGAAAGCCTGTCGTGGAGGTGGGTGTCAACGAGGGAACGGCCTCCCGGAACGTGCAACTGCTGAGCGGCGTGCACACGGCGCGCGGCGACTATGACTACGGCCTGCCCGGCACCATGAACCACGTCAAACCGGCCATTGTCGAGTCGCAGGACGCGGATTATCTGGATGCCTCCGGCGCCCCGTTCCGCCGTCACCGTTATCTTGGCACCCTCCCGCTCGATCCGCCCGCCCAGAACCTTGAGTCGCTCACCTTTCATGTAACCGCCGACGTTGTGGTGGACGTTTTCGACGTGGCGCTGCTCTATGCGGAGCCCGCCGCCCCGCCGATTTCCCCCGTGCCCGCGGCTGCACCGTCCCCAGCGTCTCCGACACCGGCTCCGGCCGCTCCGGTTGCAGCCGTACCCGCACCTGCGGCATCAACTCCGGCAGTTCCGGTCGCGCCAGCACCTGCGCCCGCGCCGGGAACACCGACGCCATGAAAGCCGCGGCCTTCCTGCCGCTGGTCCTGCTAATCGCCTGTGCCGCACCGCGCGCGGATGAATCTTCACCCGCATTTCCCGTACCTGTGAGGCCGCTCGGGTTTGACCTGACCGCGCCGCTGCCCCCCATCGCCGTGACCGGACTGGATGTCATTGCACCTGACGGCAACCCCCTTGCCTCCCCGCTTCGACTCCGGGAGGATGGCGTCTACGCTTTGCGTGTTTTCGTCAAATACACGGAGACCATGCTCAGCCAGCCCCTTACCCTATCGGCGGTGCTCGATTCGGGCGGTCCCGTGCGCGAGGCGACCTCGCCGCTGAAAGGCCCTGTGGACGGTGCGCCGGTGCTGGTGCTGGATCTGCCGTTGCGTCTTGAACCCGGCCAAGGCTCGGGGGAATCGGTGCTGCGCATCAGCGCGGCAAGGGTCGGCGATGTGCCCGCCGGGGGGATCAAGTCCTGGCCGTTGGCGGTGCTGCCCGCCTTTGTCGCGCCCGTGCCGGCCCATAGCACCCTGGATGCGCGCCGCGTTGCCGAGGTTTTTGGGGACAAGGCTGTCCTTCTCGATGCCCGATTCCGATTGGGCAAAGGGGCCGGCCTGGAACTACCGGTGCCGTCGGCACTGACGGGCGTCTCCATTCGTGCGGTGGGCATCATTAGCTCTGTCGCTTGGCTTCCCCGGCAGGACCGCAACAAATCGGGCCTTATCGTGGCCACGGTGGCGGCGGCTTCCCCGGCGGGAGAGGAGACCTTTCCGATGCGGCTGGGGGTGGAAACACTCCAGGTGGACCATGAATCTTTTGCAAAGAACAGGGCCTTGGCCGTTTCGGATGTTCAGGTCTTCTCGGAGTGGACCCAGGGTGATGCCGACAAGGCGCGCATAAGACGAAATTATAAGGCCTCCTGCCCGCTAAGTGCGCCGCATCCGCTCAAAAGCATCACGGTCAGGCATGTCGGCGCGGCGGCCGTCGTCCAAGTGGACGGCATTCTGCTCCTGCCGGTGGAGTAGCGTTGGGAAATGCGCCGGAAAGCAGTCCTGTGCTATCATAAAACCGAATTTGTTCCGGTTAATGCGGCAATTTCAGCCGGAATCAGCGCTAAAAGGAGACGACATGTCCAGCAAAATTTCCTGGTCCAAGACCATTTTATCCATGACACTGACGGGTGCCTTCATGGTCGTGGCCGCCTGCGGATCACCTTCAATTCCCGCGGCGGATGCCGCCAGCGCGGCCAATCCTCCCAAGGCCAAGACAGCGGAACCCGCCAAGGTGGCCGAAAAGGCTGCGCCCAAGCCCGCTGAAGCCGCGCCAGCCGCAAAAGCCGCCGAAAAACCGGCCACCAAGGCCGCTGACAAGCCGACCGCAAAAGCGACGGACAAGGCCGCTGACAAAAAAGGCGAAAAGCAGGGCGATCAACTGGTTGCCAACCACAATTTCAAACAGTGGGACGACAAGACGCTCCACCGCTGGACCGCCGAGCCCGCTGACAAAGTGGCCAAAGCCACAGGCAAAGAGAAAGATCCCGCCTGCTTGGAGATGAAACCTTCCGGGACGGCCAAGTGTACCATGCTCCGCCAGCACCTGTCCGGGAATCTTGCCGGCAAGTCGGTCACGGTGACGCTGCGGGCCAAGTCCTTTGAGTCCAAGGTGCTCAGCGCAAAGCTGGTGTTTGAGACCAAGTCGGGCCCCCAGACGGTCGTTCTGGACGGCAGCGGACATGGCGGGTGGGAATCCATCACAAAGACCGTGAGCGTTCCCGCCGATGCCAAAGCCGATTCGGGCACGCTGTCCCTCGTGCTTCGGCCCACGGCCAAGAAGTCCGCGCTTATTGATTACGTGACGATTAAGACCAAGTAGCCTTTTCCAACAGCCGCGACTTTCGGGCGGTGGCGCACGCCGCCGCCCGTTTTCTTTGTCCCGACGGGAAATGCACCATGCCCAAGTTGCGCATAGCCTATATTGCCCCGCGGATTGGGGAACTCAGCACCACCTTCGTTTATCGTGACATTGAGGGGTTGCGCGCCCGGGGCGTTGAAGTGGCCGTCTTTTCCGTTCAGCGGCCCGATGGCTCCGTTCTTTCTGAAGAAGCCCGGCCCTTCATCGAAGAGACCCAGTACCTGTACGACCATGGCGTGACCGCCTTTCTGTCCGCGGCGTTTCGCCAGGCGCTCCATCGTCCGGGACGCTTTTTGCGCACGCTTGGCGCCTGCCTGCACGACGTTGTTTGTGCCAAAACACCCAGGCTGGCGGACCGTCCCAAGTTCCTCTGGCATTTTCTCGCTGGATGCCTCCTGGCGGAACGGCTCGACGCCGCGGACGCCATGCACATCCACTGCAATTTTGCGCACACCCCCGTCGGCATTGCCATGTATGCGGCGCTGCTGCGCGGAATCCCCTTCAGTTTCCTGTGCCATGCCCATGACATTTTTGTTCACGCCGCCGCCATGCGCGAAAAGGTGGCCCGGGCCGCCTTTGGCATGTGCAGTTCACGCTACAATGTCCGCTTTCTCGCGGACACCAAGGGCTGTGACGGGGCCAAACTGGACGTCATGCGCACGGGCCTCGACCTGCACCGTTTTGCCTTCCGCGCCCCAAAACCGTCCTCCAAACCGTTTCGCTTCCTGTCTGTGGGGCGTTTGGTCGAGAAGAAGGGATTCCCCCTGTTCTTCGACGCGCTGGCGCTGCTCGCCCAACGGGGCCGTGATTTTCAGGCCGACGTCGTGGGGGGCGGGCCGATGGAATCGGTGCTGCGTAAACAGGTGGAGCGTCTGGGTCTTGCCGATCGCATCCATCTTGCCGGGCCGCAGCCCCAGGAGCGGGTGCGCCAGTATTACGATGAGGCCGACGCCTTTGTGCTCGCCTGTCTCGAAGCGGGCAACCGCGACATGGACGGCACGCCCATCGTGCTCATCGAAGCCATGGCGCTGGGCGTCCCCGTAATCAGCACACCCGTTTCGGGAAATCCTGAACTGATCGACAGCGGCAGTTCCGGCGTGCTCGTGCCCCCCGGCGATGCCGGGGCGTTGGCGGAGGCCATGGAACGCCTCATGGACGACCCGGAGCAGACGCGCCGTCTTGCCGAAAACGCCCGCCGCACCATTGAATCCGGCTTCGATCTTGATTCCAATATTGCGCGGCTCGTGCGGGCGATAGAAAAGGCAATCGAGGGGAACTGAGCGGCGACCCATCATTTTGGTATGACCAATATTCCAATACCTGCCGGGACTATGGACTTTTCCACACAGATCGTTTAAAATGGTCCCATGAATCTGCCGCACAATCCAACAGAACCGACGGGCACACGCACGCACCAAATTGCCGACCTCCTTGCGCGCCGTCTTCTTGACGGCTGCTACAAGGTGGGCGACCGCCTGCCGACGGAACGCGAACTGGCCGCCGAATTCGGGACCAACCGCAACGCCATTCGCGAGGCAATCAAGCGACTGGAAGGTCTCGGGATGGTTCGCGCGCGCCAGGGGTCGGGCATCTACGCGGAAGAGATAGAACTGAGCGGTGGCGTGCAGATGCTCGACGTGCTCGTCACCCACGAGGACGGTTCGGTCAACCGCGAGTTTCTGCACGACGCCCTTGAGTTCCGCGGCAACGTCATGCGCATGATGGTCCGCGCCGCGGCGGTGCGCCGCACGGAGGAGGAGCTGGGGGAGATGCGCCGCCTGGCCAGGGAACGCAGCGAGGCGCACAATGACGTCCCGCGCCTGCGCGAGATCACGCGCCGCCTGCTGCGGCTGATGGCCGGGGCCGCGCACAACCGCGTCTACCTGTTTGTGTTCAACACCACCTCCCGCGCGCAACTGCAGTTGTGGGACATGATTGACATGCCCCTTGTCGGCTTCTCCCGGCTGCAGCGGACCGTGGAGCAGATTGTGGAGGCGACGGCCGCGCGCGACGCGGCCTCCGCCGAGCTGGCGGTCGTGCGGCTGATGGAGGACGTCCATCGGGCCATCTTTGGTTCGGTGGACGCGGTGCAGTCGCTGCCGTTCGCAACGCTGCCGGAGCCGCCCGCGTGATTTCGGGCCCGCATTAAAGGAACAGTCCATGGCCGACCCAAAAGCTTTCTGCGTCCAGCGCCGCGTCGTGGCGCACAAGACGGTCGAATCCTGGATGGACACGCCGCACGTGTCCATCCTCTATGATCTCGACGCTTCGGCCCTGACCGCCGCCGCGCGCGCCTGCGCCGACGATCCAGAGTATGACGGCGTGCGCATCACGCTCAACGCCGTGCTGCTCAAGGCCATCGCGGTCGCGATGGCCCATTCCCCCGAGATGAACGGGCACATCTGGTATGACCGCCGCGCCAGTGTCGGCCGGGTGACCCCCGTGGACGCGGTGCACATCGCCATCCCCCTGCGCATGGCCGACGGCCGCATGGTGACGCCGGTGTTGCGCAATGTGGACAGCCGCTCGCTGCGCGGGGTGGCCCGGGGCATCGAGGACATCCGCCGCCGCCTTGGCGGCACCAATCTTGACTGCCTGCTGATGGAGGCCGGGCTGGAGGACACCTGGCAGCGGCTTCGCCGCGGCCAGGTTCTGACCGTGCTGCGGCGGCTGTACAGCAACTTCATCGGCCCCCACCGGCTGGCCAGCCCCACACTCGCCGAACGCCGCGCCCACAAACGCATTCCCGCAACGGAGCGCCTGGTGCCCGCCGATCTGCTCGACGCCACCACCCTGGTGTCCAACGTGGGCAGTTCCCTGCCCAACCTGAGCATCCGTATCGGCATATTGATGATCATCTCGCCCAACACAACCGCCATCGGCCTGGGTTCCGCCCGACCCACGCCTGTTGCCGTGACCGGCCCCGACGGGGAGACGCGCGTCGAAATCCGGCCCATGATTCCCGTCACCGTCTGCTTTGATCACCGGGCCATGGACTTCGAGGATATCACGGGATTCTTCAAGGAACTCGACCGTATCGCCGCGGACCCGGCGGCGCTGCTCGTCTGACCGTCCAAAGAGGTGGGGCAGCCGCCCCCGGCTGTCGATTGCAACGAATACGCGCGCGGTGCCCGGAGCGCTGAGGTTCCGGCGCTGAAGATGGTGCGTTCCGTGGCGCGTCGCGCCACTTCACGGCACCCTACTGAAGCGTCAATTCAAAACAGGCGGCTTCCGTGGCGTTCCGCACGAACAGCCTTCCATGCGCGATTGTGGGATGGTTCCAGGTCTTGCCGCTTATGGCCTTGAACCGGGCCGTCTCGCTGAAGCGTTCAGGCGTCGCGGGGACCAGCGCCACGTCACCCGCGTCGCCGAGTATGAGCAGCGTCTCCATGTCGGCAAGGAAGAGCAGTTGTCCGCCGTAGCGTTTGCCCTCCCAGCGGCGCTCCCCCGTCGCGATGTCCACGCAGGCAAGCCTTTCACCGTCAAACCCGTAGTAAAAGCCCTTGTGCAGCACGCCGTCGTTGAAGTAGGGACGGAACTTCTTGCTGGTCCACTCCTCCTTGACGGTCCACGCGGTGGCATCCTTTTGGATGTGCAGCATGCGCGCGCTCATGAAGCCCGTGGTTCCCACCATGACCCGGTCGTCCGCCACGACGGGCTGCACGCAGCGCGGATTAACCTCGGCCTTCCAGGGATAATCAATGAGGAGCGCGCCCGTCTCGGGAACGAAGGACTGCAGGCCGTAGTCGCAGACCATGAGCACCTGAGGCACACCCGCGATGACGGCAATCTGCGGGGAGGTGTACACCGCTGTGCCGTGTCCGGCGCGCCAGGCGACCCCGCCGGTGGTCCGGTCATAGGCCACGGCGCTCTTGCCCTCGTGCCCGCCGGAAAACACGATAACGAGCCCGCCCGTAACCAGGGGGGAACTGGCAAAGCCGTAGCCGGGCACGCGCGCCTCGGCGTCTTTGGCCAGGTCCCGCTTCCAGATCGTGTTTCCCGTGGCGGCGTCCAGGCATTGCAGCACGCCTGTGCAGCCCTGCGTGTACAGTTTCCCGTCGCAGAAGGTGGGCGTGGCGCGGGGACCCAGGCCCATGTCGTCCTTGAATTCGGCGTCCACACGGTTCACCCACACGTCCGCGCCCGTCGCGGCCTCGCAGCAGGTCACCAGTTCCTCCGTGCCCCGCTGTTCCTGCGTGAACGCATAGTCGCCCACGGCGGTGAACGATGCCCAGCCAGAGCCGATGGGTTTACGCCACAGTTCGCGCGGCGATGAATCCCCCTTTGAAGGGGGGCTGGGGGGATGTGCGGTCCAGTCCGTGGAGAAGCGCACCCCGGCCAGAATGCCGTCGCGCGCCGGGCCGCGAAATCCCGGCCAGTCGGCGGGGCCGGCCTGCGCCGGCAGCACGGCCGTGCCGTTGGCTTTCGAAATCGGGATGGCCGCCGAACTCTCCACCTCGGTCGGATTCCACCGCCACGACACGACCGGGGCCAGTCCGGAGCCGATTTCATCGACGCGCAGCGCCATGAAGACCCCGGCGCAGCAAAGAACAAAGACCACGGCCACCCATCGCGCCAGGGGCCAGCGCAGGCGGCTGGTCACCGCAAGCGTCAGCACGAATCCGGTCGTCATGGCCGGCACGGCAAAGGTGAGCAGCATTATCCCCCGCGAGTACTTGACCCAGAAGAGAAGCGCGACCATCAGCAGCAGCCCGAGGATCCGGTCAAGCACCGGGGCGCGGCTCAGCAGCAGCCACCAAATCGCCAGCAGCGCCGCCGCAGAAAGCGGCACCACGGCAAGCCCCACGGCGCTGTGTATGTTTGTCGAGCCAAAGAAGGAGACAACCTGCGAGGCAATGCATTGCAGGAGCAGGATGACCAGTGCGGGCCAGATGCGCAGCCGGATCGCGGGCTTGTTGCCGCCGTCTGCCGGGTGGGTTGCGTTATTGTCGGTCTGGGTGGACATATTGAATCCTCATGTACGGGTGAGTGCGCATTATGAAGGGGCACGCATTCCAAAACAAACGGGATAAAATATCAGACTAACTGGCAGCGGCGGTGCGGACCGCGGGGAGTTCGAAACAGGCGGCCTCCGCGGCGTTTCGGACGAACAGCCTGCCGTGCGCGACCACGGGGTTGCTCCAGGTCTTGCCGCTGACGGCCTTGAACCGGGCGGTCTCGCTGAAACGCTCGGGCGTGGCGGGGACCAGTGCCACGTCGCCCGTGTCGCTGAGCACCAGCAGCGTCTCCATGTCTGCCAGCAACAGCAGTTGTCCGCCGTAGCGCTTGCCCTCCCAGCGGCGCTCGCCCGTTGCGATGTCTATGCAGGCAAGCCGTTCACCGTCAAACCCGTAGTAGAAACCCTTGTACAGTGCGCCGTCGTTGAAATAGGGCCGGAATTTCTTGCTGTCCCACTCCTCCTTGACGGACCATGCGGCGGCATCTTTCTGGACGCGCAGCATGCGCGTGTTCATGAAGCCCGTGGTGGCGACCATGACCCGGTCATCCACGACGGCGGGCTGCACGGCGCGGTTGTTGAGCTCGGCCTTCCAGGGGTAATCAACCAGAAGCGCTCCGGTGTCGAGGGCGAAGGACTGCAACCCGTAGTCACAGACCATCAGCACCTGGGGCACGCCCAGAAGATCCGCGTACTGCGGGGAGGCGTACACTTCAGTGTCATGCCCGGCGCGCCACACCACCGCGCCGGTCGCACAGTCATAGGCGACGGCGCTGTTGCCCTCGCTCCTGCCGCAGAACGTAATGACCAGTCCGCCCGTGACCAGGGGGGATCCGGTGCAGCCGAAGTGGGGTGCGCGGCCCCCGGCGTCTTTGGGGACATCACGCTTCCAGATCGTGTTTCCAGTGGCGGCGTCCAGGCACTGCAGTGTGCCCGTGCAGCCCTGGGTGTACAGTTTGCCGTCGCTGAAGGTGGGTGTGGCGCGGGGGCCGAGGCCCATGTCGTCCTTGAACTCGGCGGCCGTGCGGTTCACCCACACGTCCGCCCCGGTCGCGGCCTGGTAGCAGGTCACCAGTTCCTCCGCGCCGCGCTGCTCCTGCGTGAACACATAGTCGCCCACGGCAATGAAAGAGGAATACCCGGAGCCGATCGCTTTGCGCCACAATTCGCGCGGCTGTGAGTCCCCCTTTGAAGGGGGGGTGGGGGGATGTGCAGTCCAGTCGGTGGAGAACCGTGTTCCGGCCAGGATGCCGTCGCGCAGCGGACCGCGGAATCCGGGCCAGTCCGCCGCTCCGGCCTCTGCCGGCAGCACGGCTGTGCCGTTGGCTTTCAAGACGGGGATGGCCGCGGAAGACTCCACCTTGGTCGGGCTCCAGCGCCAGGACACGACCGGAGCCAGCCCGCTGCCGACTTCATCGACGCGCAGCGCCATGAACACCCCGGCGCAGCCGAGAACAAAGGCCACAGCCACCCACCGGGCCACAGGCCAACGCAGGCGGCGGGTCACGGCCAGGGTCAGCACCAGGCCGGTCGTCATGGCCGGCACGGCAAAGGCAAGCAACATGGGCCCCCGCGAATACTGGACACACCAGAGGGCGACGGCAAGAAGCAGCAGGCCGATTACCCGGTCGAGGACCGGGGTCCGACTCGCGGCCAGCCACCAAATCAGGAGCAGTACCGCTGCCGAAAGTGGGATTATGGCAAGGCTCACGACGCTGTGTATGTCCGTCGAGCCTAAAAAGGAAGTCACCTGCGCGGCGACAAACTGCAAGAGCAGAATGACCAGCGCGGGCCAGATGCGCAGCCGGATCGCGGGCTTGCGGTTGCCGTGCACCGCGTCGGTGGTGGCGATGTCGTCGCTATTAATCTGCATGGACATGGCTAATCCTCATCAGGGTGAGGGCGCATTATGAAGAGACGCTCAATCCAAAACAAATTGGATGAACCATCATTGGACTATTCCCCTCGTTCCCAAGTTTCCCGCCCGGTTCCCACATTGAGACCTGTTTCCCCCATCGGCATAATAGGAGGCGTACGTGCCGGATGGCGCGCGGGCTGGGACGCGGCAATACAACGATGGAGAAACCTCATGAACCACAAGAGCGCGTTACTTTGCGGGGCGATCGCGGTGTTCTCGATGACGGCGTATGCCGCCGTGGGCGAGGTGACCATCGACGCCGCGAAAACGGGCGAACCCATTTCCCCCTACATCTACGGCCAGTTCATCGAGCACCTTGGCCGGTGCATCTACGGCGGCATCTGGTCCGAAATGCTGGAGGATCGCAAATTCTTCTACCCCATTGACGGAGAAAAGCCGGGCTGGGACAAGAAGAAGGGCAAGAAGACCTCCTATGAAGGCGAAGGGGTGCCCTACGAGATACTCGTCGCCTCGCCCTGGCAGCCCATCGGGCCGAAGAGCGCCGTCACCATGGACACAAAGGATCCCTATGTCGGCGAACACACGCCGCTCATCGCGCTGGACGGCTCGGTCGAGGCGCGGGGCATCTACCATCCCCGGCTGGGTTTTGTGAAGGGAAAAGAATACTCTGGATACATCATCTTGAAGGCAACCCCGGGTGTGAAGAAGGTGGATGTGGCCATCCTGTGCGGCCGGGGAAAGAACGCCCAGTCCATGGTGACACTTTCCGCGCTTCAGGATTCCTTCCAGAAGTATCCGCTCGCGTTCACCGCAGGAGACGACACGACGGACGGGTGTCTGGAAATTCGCTGCTATGGAACGGGTAACATTGCGATTGGCACGGTGTCGCTGATGCCTGCGGACAATGTTGAAGGCTTCCGCAAGGACACGCTCGCGCTGCTGCGCGAACTGAATGCGCCCATCTACCGCTGGCCCGGCGGCAATTTCGTCAGCGGTTACAACTGGCGCGACGGCGTGGGCGAGCGCGACAAGCGCCCACCGCGCAAGAACCCCGCATGGACCGGCATCGAGCACAACGATGTCGGCATTCATGAGTACCTGCGCTTCTGCGAACTGGTGAACACGGAGCCTTTCGTGTCGCTCAACACCGGCCTCGGCGACGCGGCCTCGGCTGCGGCCGAGGTGCAGTACATCGTCGGGGCGTCCGACACGCCCGAAGGCGCGCGTCGCGCGGCCAACGGTCATCCCGAACCGTGGAAGCCGGGCTGGTGGGCCGTGGGCAACGAGATGTACGGCAACTGGCAGTTGGGCCACATGCCCCTGGAAGAGTACGTGAAGAAGCACAACGCCGTGGTGGACGCCATACACCAGGTGCTGCCTGACGCGAAATGCGTCGGCGTGGGCGCGGCGGGGCCGTGGAGCAAGGCCATGCTGACCGAATGCGCCGATCACATGGGCCTGATCAGCGAGCACCTGTACTGGCAGAAGAAGGAGAACGTGCTTGAACACGTGGCGGCGCCAGTGGACCAGATTCAAAAGCTGGCCGACACGCACCGCGGTTACCGCGCCGAACTGCCGTCGCTGAAGGACAAGAACATCCGCATTTCGCTGGACGAGTGGAACTACTGGTACGGGCCGAACATTTAGGGGACATGCACTTTCTAATGTACCAGTTTTGGCTTGATTGTCACATCCCACCAAGGAAGGGAATCTGAACGTATAAGCCTGTCTTCAAGGATCTTCTTTTCCGTGCGGCTGAGTGTAATGCCTTTTTCATAGACCTT
>CAIXUF010000563.1 GCA_903922535.1 Candidatus Hydrogenedentota bacterium | reverse complement strand
GGCGCCGAAGGCGTGAATGACAATCGACCCGGCGGAGTCCGCAAAGCCCTTGGTGATGCCCAGGCCGCCGTCCAGCACCAACCATTCATTCAGCATGTATGCCGGCACCGCAAGGGCGGCCAGCAGCGCATACTGGTAGAGGCGGATGCGCCCAAGCACGGCTCCCATCGAGATGAGCGCGGCGGCGCAGGCAAACTCGGCCAGCAGCAGCGCCTTGATGCAGTCAGGCGAAACCTTCTCGGCGGAGAGGATGCCCGTGGAGCGCAGCATGAGATACAGCGGCAGTCCCGTGGCCACCAGCAGGTAGGTGCCTGTCAGCGCGCTGTACCCGTAGTTCCTCACAAAAACCATGAGGAAGCCGAAACCAACCAACAGCATGGCCAGGATGTGAATGGAGAAATTGTACTGCTCGACCTGCCTGAGGGCGTCTCCGGCGCCATCCCCTCCGATCGCAAAGGCTTGCACCGGCCCCAAGAATATCAAAAGACACAGTACGACCGCAGACCCTGCTTTCATGCACACTTCTCCCATCGGTTGTGGATGCGTTGACAGACAACGCCACGGTTACCCGCGGGATAGAGCTGACCTTCCCACGGCGTGACGTACTGACTAAAGGCGGGGGATTCTAACAGATCACGGGGCGCTTTTCCCGAAAAACTTTTGAGGCCGGATTCTTGCGCGGAATCGCTGTTCCCAAGGTGGTGGGGCACAGTTTCCCCAGGCGATATGTTACCAGTCGTCTGCGGGTGGGCCAGGCTCAGTGCGCGCCGCCATGGTGGCGGGCAACGTCCTTGAACTGGCGGGATAGTTCGTTCTTGCGCACTTTGCCGATGGCGGTCTTGGGCAGTTCGTCCACAAAGCGGACGAAGCGGGGCCGCTTGTACTGGGCCAGGTGCTCGCCGCAGAAGGCGACGACCTGCTTCTCGGTAAGGGTGCAGTTCTCTTTGAGTTTGACAACCGCCAGCACTTCCTGGCCCCAGGTGGGTTCATCCACCCCCACCACGCTGACCTCCTCCACCTCGGGCATGCGGGCAATCACCTGCTCCACCTGGACCGGATAGATGTTGAGTCCGCCGCGGATAATCATGTCCTTCACCCGGTCAACGACATGGAGGCGCGCCTTGTCGTCAAAGCATCCCAGGTCGCCGGTCTTCAGCCAGCCGCCCTGCAAAACTTCCGCCGTGGCTTCGGGGTTCTTGTAGTACCCTTTCATGACGGTCGGGCCGGAAACAAGAATTTCGCCCACGTCGCCGACGGGCAGGTCTTTGCCTTCCGGGTCAACGATGCGAACGTTCACATAGCGCAGGACCGGTCCGACAGAATTCCACTGAATGGGGTCCAAATGGTCCGCAACCGCGCTCGCGCAGGTGGCCTCGCTCAAGCCGTAGCCCATGACAAGCGGCTTGCGCAGCACTTTCTGCGTGGCCAGATAGATTTCCTCGGGCATCGGCGCCGCGCCGGAGACAAAGAAACGCATGGAGCTGATGTCGTGCCCCTCGGCATTGTGCATGCGGCAGAGCAGGCCGTACACCGTCGGCACGGCGCTCATGATGGTGATCCGGTGTTTCTCAATGGCTGGCAGTATCCCGAACGGGTTGAACCGTCCGCCGACCAGCACCAGGTCGCATCCGGCCATCATCGGCGTAAGCACCGACACAACCTGGGCATTGACGTGGAAAAGCGGCAGCACGCACAGGAACCGGTCCGCCGAAGAAAGGGAGGTTGAATTGCTGACCCCGCGGGCGTTCCAGACGTAGTTGCCGTGGGTCAGAATAACCCCTTTCGGGGTGCCCGTGGTTCCCGAGGTATAGATGAGGGCCGCCTCATGATCCTCGGTTCCGCTCACTTCCGGAATGGCCACCGGCTCCAAGAGAACATCAAAAGGCTCGGCCCCGCAGTCCGCAGCCGCGCCGCCAATCAAAAAATACTGCCGCACTTTGGGAAGAAGTTCCCGGAGCTTGGGCAGATAAGGGACCAGTTCCGCCGCGAGAATCAGCGTTTCCGCGTCGGAATCATTGATGATGTAGGCAAACTCCTCCAGCGCCAGCATGGGGTTTACCGGCACGATAACCGCGCCTATGCGGCCAAACCCCAGAAAGCAATAGAGAAACTCGGGGCAGTTTCCGGACAGCAGCACCACTTTGTCGCCGTCGCCGACACCGCGCGCCTTGAGGTTGCCGGCGACCCGTCCGGCATGCTCATTGCACTGTCGATAGCTGATTTCTTGATCATTGTGGATAAGCAGGGTGCGATCGCCCAAACGATGCGCCTGTGTTTCCAGCAGTTCTGATATTGTCATTTGATCTCCCGTGTTTCGGGCCGCTGCAGTGTCACACCGACAAATCATCCTTCCCAAGAAGGCTGCCACAGTGAGCCCAAAATGCATGTGCCCGCCGAGATAAACCCATAAACATCCCGAGCAGGCAACGTATGAATCGCCTCAGATGACGATTATCAAAAAACAACGCGCATAGGATACCTGAACACGGCGTCAAAATCGAATGTCTGCCCCCCTTCGGCTGAAATATTGGGTGAACAGGGGGCGAACGGGTGGTAAAACTCCACAAAAATGCTAATAATGCGCTCTATTTGTGAAAGAGGTAGAAGCAATCGCGCGTGTCATTGGTTTGCAGGAAGCGCAGATGGTTGCCCCCATTGGCGGCGCTCATTTCCTTGATGAGATACTCGGCACCCGCAATCTTGCCATCCCCGCCCCGGCAGTACAGGGCCGAATAGCAGAGTTCCGGGGCGTTCATGTCCAAGGTCATGGCATACCGGCATTGATAGGCCTGGTAGGCGCGGGCCATGGCATTGGGGGTGGCCCCGGTGAAATACCCAAGCAAAAGGAAGCGGTGGCCGTCGTGCTCCTGAATGCCCATGCCGGTGCGTATGGTAAGCAGTCGGCCGTTGGCGCTGCCCGACCATGCGCCTTCGCCGTAATTGTTGACCAGTTCTCCGGGGATACTGACACCGTTGGCATCAATTCCGTCGATGAGCGGAACGCCGTTCTGCCGGGCATGCACAATGTACCGGAAGTCCTGGTCACCATTTTCGGGCCAGGTAAGCAGGTCCATCGTGCCGTCGGGCCCGATGACGGCCGTGGCCAGCCCCGGATTGAGCCGGCTGAAGACCACGCCGTTTTCCACGAAGCCAAAATGACTGCTGTTGTTGATCTTGGAAAAGGGTCCAAAGGCAAAGGCGCCGTGCTCCCGCTTGAACCCGGCGGCGAAAACCCCCTCCACCTTGTCCACAAGATAGGGCGGCAACGCGCCAATGGTGGCCAGCGGCGCCCGGGTGCCAAACCCGTCGGGACCGTCCATGCCGGGCGTCTTCTTCACCTTGACGGACCATTCCACATTGGGGTGGTCGGCGCCAATGGCGTAACCGAACCCGTACCGGTCCATGTCTATGGCGAGCATGTAGACCACGCTGCCGCTCTCTTGGATGCCCGACTTGGACCCGCCAAACGGGTCCACACGGTCGGGGTAGCTGGCCAGAATCGCCGGGGCTATGGCCGAGGGCGTGAGCACGCTGACATAGACGCCCGGATGCTGCACCGTCTTGTACCAGCGCCCGTAGGACATGTTCTGATCGTTGGCCGCTGTTGCAATGTTGAGCAGCTTCGGCTTGTGGGCGAGTTTGGCGAAACTCGGGGCCACCAGCGCGTCAACCGGACTCTCAGGACTGTTCTCACCCGGAACGGCAGCGCGGCCAGCCTGATTCTCGGCGACCTCGGGCGCCCGGATCAGCATGGGCTTCAGCTTCTCCACCAGCCAGTCGCCCACGCGGGTCTCCCGCAGGATGTCCGTGGCCAGTTCTATCCGCGACGTGGAGCCGGGCCGCTGCTGGCGCACCAGCACCATGTTGTTGCAAAGGAGCCCCACGGGGGTTCGCGCCGCCGCCATTGTCTTGAAAACATCAGACAGCGCCGGTGCGGCGTTGAGCCGCGTGGTCTCATACTCCGCGGCGGTCTTTCCCGCCCCTTTGCCCGGCTCGGCCCAGAGGGGAAAGTACTGTGTATCCTTCTTGAGTATCACGGCCAGCCCGTCGGCATAGAGCGAGAGCTTGGGCTTCTCGTGATCATTGGCCGCCAGCGGGAATACCTCCAGATGAAAGGCCTGTTTCTTCCCGCCCACGGCGTATTCCAAAACATACCACGAACCGACCAACGGGTTGAGATTGGTGAGCTTGACCGAATCGCCTTTGTCATTGGCCAGGGTTTGCAAAGTGCGGTAGGGTTGCAGTTCAACCACTGAAGGCACGGGGCCTTTGGGGGCCGCGGGCAGTTGCAGCCCTTCCAGACGAAGCTTCCAGGCCGGTTTGCCCGGCGTGTCCGCCAAAAGGCCGGAAGAGGCGTCTGCCGCGGCCACTGGGGACTCCTGCGCCGTATTGGTTGCGGGTGTTGCAGGTGGTGGCCCGTTTCCCTGGGGCTGGCCACCAGCCCCGGCAGACCTTTGCGTTTCCGGAGAAACGGGCACGGATTCTGTCTGCGCCCCATTCGGCCCGGGTGCGCCCATCTCCCGATTGGCATCGGCCAGTGCAGACACGGGTTCCGTTTTCGCCCCATTTGGCCCCGGTGCGCCAATCTCCTTATTGGCATTGTCCGACGCCGGTTCGGTCGGCGCTGGCGTCTCCTGGGCATTGGGGGTCGTAAAGACCGCCTGCGGCTCCTCCGCGCTAAGATTGGGCAATTGGCCACCCTGTCCCTGCAGCCGCAGGAGCACGGGATAGGCGGACCACATGCTCAGGTTAATGAGGACAACCGCCAGGAACGCCGCAACCCACGGCCACCTGCGGCGGCGAAATGCGGGCGGTGCTCCGGCACGGGTACCCGGCTCCGGGAGAGCCGAACTGTCGGCCTGCCTGGCTGCGGCAAGAAATGCCGCCTGCAGCCGCTGCCCCCGGGAATCCTTCAACTCCCTGCTCAAATCCTCGCAAAGGTCCCCTGCTTCCTCCGAACGGCCCAGCATAAAAAGGCACACCGCCCTGCCGTAAGCCAGCCGCGGATCGCGGGGCACGTCTGTGTCCAGCTTTTCCAGAAGATCGAGCGCCTTGGAAAACTCCGCGTCCAACACCAGGTTAAGCGCGTCTCTGTATTGTCTCTCAAGGTTTGACGATTTCAGGCTATCTGCGCCACAAAGGGCGACACTTGTGGAAGAGTTTTCAGCTTGCGTTGGATGGTCCCCTCCTGTCGGACAACGGGAGACGGTTGCATTTTCAAGAACACCCCATGCGAACACCAGTGTTTACAGGAGGATTGGCGCATAGTATCGCACGGTGGAGCCTTTTCTTTCAATACTTTGTCATGAGCACGCTTTGTTATATTCCAATAAAAGTGCTAAAATATTGCCGCAGTCGGGGCGTTGTTGACGATCAAATCGCGGCTTGGGCCCATTGCGGTAGGGCACTCAACTGGAAAGGAGCCGTCATGGCGTTGCTAAGGGAAGTGGTCGTCGTTGATGCGGTGCGAAGCGCCATCGGAAAGTCCGGCGTTTCGGGGATGGAAAAGGGCGGCCAACTGTGCCAGGCATCCGCGCAGGATCTGCTCGCCAACACGATGCGGGGGCTGCTCGATCGGGTCAAGGCGAAGAGCCCGAAGTTTGACGAGCATGACATTGAGGATGTCATTGTCGGCTGTCTCAGCCAGTTCGGCGAACAGGGCGCCGACATCGCCCGGTTTGCCACGCTGCTCGCGGGCATTCCAAAAGATGCCTGCGCATGCACCGTCAACCAGTTCTGCAACGCGGGGCTGAAAGCGATCAACTTTGGGGCGCAAAGCATCCAGACCGGCAACGGCGATGTGGTGCTCGCCGCAGGCGTGGAACTGATGTCGCATTACGGCATCTGGTCGGATGTCATGGTCGCCGGAAAGGCCGGCCTGCCTGTCCGGTTTTCGAATCGGCTCGACGAGATCGGAATGAATGTTCCGCAGGGCGTGTGCGCGGAAATGATCTCGGCTGATGAGGGCCACACGCGCGAACAGCTTGACCGCTTCGGCATGTGGAGCATGCAGAAAGCCGCACAGGCAAGGCGAAACGGCTGGTTCGACAACGTTGTTCCCTTTACGTTCTCCTGGGAAGGCAAGGAATACACCGCGACCACGGATGAGGTTATCCGGGAGGCCGCTCTGGATGATCCGGACGGTTACCTCGGGAAACTGAAACAGCTTCCCACCCCCTTCAAGCCCGACGGTCGCGTGACGCCGGGAAATTCCTCCCAAATTGTGGACGGCGCGGCGGCGGTGCTGCTGATGAGCGCCGATAAGGCTGAACAGCTTGGTCTGGAACCGCTGTGCATCATAAGGGCCATGGCCGTTGCCGGGGGCGATCCCGTGCCCATGCTGCTTGCCCCCATACCGGCGGTCAAGAAGGCCCTCGCGCGTTGCGGCAAGACCATGGACGACATGGACGTCATCGAGCCCAACGAAGCCTTCGCGACGCCCTGCCTGGCCTTCGCAAATGCCTTTGGCTACGCCTACGACGACCCTCGTGTCAATCCCACCGGCGGCGCCATCGCCCTTGGCCATCCCATCGGCGCTTCCGGATGCCTGTACTTTGGCGAGATGGTTCGTCATCTGAAGCGCACCGGTGGAAAGTGGGGCGTGCAGATGATCTGCGGCGGCGGCGGACTGGGCATCGCAACCGTGGTCGAGGCCGTTTAGCGGCCCTGTCCTGCGCACGAACACGCGGACCCTGCACCGGCCCGCAGCAAGGAGTCCCCCACCCATGCCGGAAGCCTTCTTCGATGCGGAGCACCGCATGTACCGGGATAGCATGCGCAAATTTGTGGAGCGGGAGATCGTGCCACACCACGCCCAGTGGGAGAAGGACGGGGTGGTGCCGCGCGAACTGTGGCAGAACGCCGGCGCGAATGGCTTTCTCTGCCTGCAAGTGCCCGAGGAATACGGGGGCGTGGGACTCAAAGACTACCGATACAACATGATTACCATCGAGGAACTGGTGCGGGTGGGCGCGTCCGGTCCCGGCTTCACCGTGCACAGTGACATTGTGGCCCCCTACATCACCAACTACGGCTCCGAAGTGCAGAAGCGCAAATACCTGCCGAAGATGG
>CAIXUF010000562.1 GCA_903922535.1 Candidatus Hydrogenedentota bacterium | reverse complement strand
CGGAGACCATGCCACAACGCGGGAGCAGCAACGCGGATCGCACCACCTCCCCCTGGGCTTGCCAGTCTTCGGACTGCCCCCCTCACACTGTCCGAAATGTGGGACAGCCGCCCCCGCCTGTCGGCCCCCCGCAAAACCCGGAGGTGCCGCCTTTTGGAGTGCGTGCGGCCATGCCGCCGCTTTGTCTTCGCCAGGGCCATGCCCCGGCGGTCTTCACGTCCCCCTTCGAAGGGGGATTCAGGGGGATGTGCGCCGCCGCACTCAACATAAGCAAACGCCGCCCCCTTCCGCCATACCCGTCGCCCTTTTTTCCGTCATGCCCGCGCAGGCGGGCATTCAGGCACCCTCTCCCCTATTCGCCGTCTTCCTTCACCGACCGCGTCGGCATGCGAGCCACCACAGCCTAAGCCGTTACGATGTTCTGGGCTGCACCCTGGATACTGTGGGCAAGTAGAAACAGGTCCCGGTAGTCATCCTCGATGAACTCATCCAAAATGATGTGGGTGATCACGCGCCCGTCCAGACGCGCCAGCATGCATTCGAAATCGGCGGTCAGTTTCAGCCGGGACAGCGCATAGAGTTCCATCAGCGAGGCGTTGAACGGCGGCTCTTTCCCCTGAAACACGATAAGGCTCCAGAGCGCCCGCTCGACCGCCCATCGGCCCAGCAGGCCGGCCCCGCGCCGCTGCTCCGGGCTGAACTGCTTCCACTGCGCCACGTCCACCGCTTTGAGCGCGTCGGCACAATCGGCCAGCAGGGCAAATTGGGGCAGTATCACGGAGCGGTTCATTGCGTTGCACCCTCCACCAGCTTGATTTCTTCCGGGGGCAGGCCGTAGAGCGCATATACCAGCGCGTCTATCTCCCGCTCCAACGCGCTCACGTCCGCACCGCGGTCCCGCTGCTTCGCCGTCAAGATCCGCTCCACCAATCGTTCCACCGGCTTTTGTTTCGCCGACGGCACGACGGGAATCGGAAGCCGTTTCCAGTCGTCGGGGTAAAGATCGGTGTTACTCCGGCGGTTTGTGCGGAGAAATTCGCGGGCGGCCAACGAGTTCATAACGCCCAGCAGGTACTTTACGGAGAAGCAGCGGCTAGTTTTTTCCAAATCCTCGCGCTTTGGCAAATCAGGACGCGGCGGCAATTCGCCGCGATAATGTGCGGATTTCTTCAATGAATTGTTTCGCACACCCGCAAGAAAATACCATGGGACAGCGATGATAGACGTATGATTCGTGTACAGTTGCTTATCATCAAAACAACATCGCAAATCACTTCCCGCGACTCGCAAGATTAGTATCTTCTCTGGAGCCTCACAAAGCTCTTCAAACGTTAGTCGGCGAAAATGACTCGGTGCCCGTGCTGTTCCCCACTCCAGCCAACGATTGTCTCGTGGAATCCATTTGTCCAACAACTTTCCCTCAACCCACGGCTTTGGATGAAACTTATCTTTGAAATCCTGTGTAACGTCCTCAGTAACAAACTCACCCTTATGAAGCTTCTCGTCGCTGCTGACTGCCAGACCATAACTGAGATAGCAGATGTTTCCAATAGCAAGCGTCGGTACTGAAAAACCTATAGTTTTTCGATCTTCCGGAAAAAATGTGCGATGCGTAAGCTTTGTCTGCCGATCACTCGGCAACTCTATGACGTTGCCGAACGTCTCGCAGTGGAAATGTCTTTCTGGGATATGGTTCGCGCCATCGGCGCGTTGGAAGAGGTAAATGAGGTTGTGAACGGCCGCGTCGAAGAGTTGCAGATCCGTGCAAAAATCGAGCCGCAAGATACGGGCGTTCTTCAAGAACCAGTCCTGCGCCTTTTGGGCGTATTTGGAATGGCAGAATGCGTCGGATACGATCATGGTGGTAACGCCACCAGGCCTAAGCAGCTTAAACCCCCGTTCAATGAACGGAACATACAGATCCCACTTTTCCCACAGCGTTTCGTATTGCCCGCTGTCTAGTATTGTTTTGCGCATCTTTGCGTGGTGCTCGTCCATGTCGGCACGGACATAGGGCGGGTTGCCGATGGTTAGGGGACATGCACTTTCTAATGTACCAGTTTTGGCTTGATTGTCACATCCCACCAAGGAAGGGAATCTGAACGTATAAGCCTGTCTTCAAGGATCTTCTTTTCCGTGCGGCTGAGTGTAATGCCTTTTTCATAGACCTT
>CAIXUF010000561.1 GCA_903922535.1 Candidatus Hydrogenedentota bacterium | reverse complement strand
GCGTGCGTGATCGTCATCGAACCCGATGCGTCAAGGCGCGAGAGAGCCGCGCAGTTCGGCGCGAATGTGGCGCTCGATAGCGCGATGGAGCCCGCCGGGATTGTGGCGCGTGTGAAAGAAATGAGCGCCGGACGCGGCGCCGATGCAGGCCTTGAATTCGCAGGCTATCCGGAATCGATCGAATTGGGAGTCAGGCTGTTGCGCATGGGGGGGCGCTTCGTGATGGCGGGTGCGACGTTTCCCAGCCGTCCCGTGCAACTCGATGCCGAGCAACTCGTCCGCCGCATGATCCGCATCGCCGGCGTCTATAATTATGCCCCCGAAGACCTGGAGACGGCCCTGGAATTCCTGGCCGCCGTCATAGACCGTTATCCTTTCGCGGAACTGGTGGGAGCAAGCTACCCGCTCGCCGAAGTCAATGCCGCCGTCGCTTTCGCGGAAAGCCAACGGCCTCCGCGCGTGGCGCTGATCCCTTGAAATAAAGAAATATGGAGCAATCATGAGCACTACACAACAGCACGGCGTGCGCGCCGTCATTTTCGACATCTCGGGAACCGTTCTCGACTACGGCAGCCGCGGGCCCGTAGTGGCCTTCGTGGAACTGTTCGCCCGCCACGGCGTGACCGTTACCGAAGCCGACGCCCGTGTCCCCATGGGATCGCATAAGAAGGATCACATCTGGGCCATGCTGAGCGATGCCTCCATCGGCGAGCGCTGGGAGCAGGCAAAGGGAGCGTATCCCACTCGCGCCGACCTGGACAGTCTGTACACCGAGTTCACTCCGCTGCAGATGGAGATCCTGCCGCGCCACTGCGACGTGATTCCGGGCGTGCCCGAAGTGACGCGCCAACTGCGCACCCGCGGCATAAAGATCGCGAACACGACGGGCTTCGATACGGGCATGATGGGTGACCTGATGCGGCTCGCCGAAGAAGGCGGCTACAAGCCCGATCTATGGGTGTGCCCCGACCTGGTCGGCAAGGGCAGACCAGCGCCGTGGATGGCGTTCTACGCCGCCCGCCAACTGGATGTGTATCCTATGTCGGCCTTCGTCAAAGTCGGCGATACGCTTGCCGATATCGAGGAGGCGCACGCGGCAGGGATGTGGGCGGTCTCAGTGCTGAGGCACGGAAACGAAGTCGGCCTTTCGCAGGAAGCGCTGGAGCGGCTTTCGCCGGAAGAACAGAACGAACGCATCGGTGGAGCGCGGGCCCGCCTGGCAGCCAAAGGGCCGCATTACATCATTAACGCCACGTCGGATCTGATCCCGGTGGTAGACGAAATCACTGCGCGTATTGCCCGCGGCGAACGCCCGTAATCAGGATGTAACGATCCGGATGTTAACATCAATGCCATGTACTCGGAATCCGTAGGGCAGCTATTCGATCCGCGGAGGGCGGAATCAAACCTGCGGGAGGAGTGCACTTTCTGGTCGCGGCCGGACGGGCGCGTCTTCCTGCAACACTTTCACCCCGCGCATTCGGTGAGCTACACCCCACACACCCACTCCGAATACAACGTGGTTGTCTCGCTAGAAGGTGCCGTATCGAAGGCCCAGATGGGCGAGACGCACGTGATCGAAGCGGGCGAGGCGATGGTTGGCAATTTCGGCGTGGAACACGCCAGCGGCTATGAGACGGGCAGCCGCGGATGTGAATCGGTCTGCCTGACAGTTGACCGGCGCGTGCTCGCCGGCCTGCTCCCGGAAGGCGCGGTGGCGACCGAAGAGGGCCACACAATGCCCGTATTTCTCGGCCGGATCGCATCGCGCGTTCTCAACGAATGCGCGCGCGATGTCGCCGTGGAACTGACCGAACGCCGTAGCGGCTACGACATAGTGGTGGAGGGTCTGGCCATGCGAATGCTTGTCGAGACTCTGCGCGCTTGGCCGGCCGGCCGGGTGGAACGG
>CAIXUF010000560.1 GCA_903922535.1 Candidatus Hydrogenedentota bacterium | reverse complement strand
GTCTATACACATACGACAAATAAGCAAGCCCCACCTCCATTTCCGTTGCCTTCATATACAAATTAGAAAAGAATATATATGTCAAACGAAGCCCGATGGGCAAAAATCGTTGTTTTCGCTATTGGCTTGTGGGTTGCCGGAGAGGCGTTCGCCGGCGTTAATCTTCTCCAGAATCCAGGCTTTGAGAACGCGATGCGCGAATCGGCCGTCAGTTGGATGCTGACGGGCGAGGGCACGGTGGGTGGGCGCCTGACCGTCATCGCCGACCCGGCCCAGGCGCATTCGGGCGCCAAGTGCATCCGGTTCGATACGACCAAAGGTTACGCGATGCTCCAACAGAGCTATGGCGCACCCTGGATCGTCACCGTCTACCCAGGCAAACGCCAGAATTACCTGCTCACGGCCTTTGCGCGTGGCGAGCAATCGAGCCTTATCCTTCAAGTAATTTGCTATGGCGACAAGATTGCCAAAGATGCGGCGCGACCTGAGGTTATCCGAATTCCGGTCACGTCTGAATGGCGCCAATACAGCACGGCATTTACGGTTCCGGAAGGCACGACGCACATGATGATTATTGTCGGCATGATGGCGGGAGCGAAGGGCCCGCTCTTTCTGGACGACGTGGCGCTGGTTGACGCGCGCGAAGCGCAGGTGCGTTTTCTGCCGTCGAAAGAGGAACTGATTGTACGGGCGACCGGTTATTGGCTAAGGCACGAGCGGAAGATACCGCCCGACGATCCGCTGGCCGCGGAGATCCGGGTGCATGCGAAGGCCGATCCGGACGGCAAGCCGGTACTGCAAGGCGACCTGCCCAAGCTGGAGAATGACTTCGGCCTCTGGCGCGCTTCCACCGCGAAACTGGCAGAAGGCGACTACACGGTCCGCGTGCGGATCAAGAACCGGGCCGGCGAGGTGTTGGGTGAATACGAGGATTGGTTCGAGCGACGGGTGTTCGACTGGATGGTTCATCCGCGCGGATATGGCGACGATGTGCCCCTACCCTATACGTCGTTAAAGGCCGAGAAAAACACTGTCGAATCGTGGGGACGGCGTTACGGCTTCACCGCGTATGGCTTGCCCAACGCCTTCGTGTCGCAGGGCAAAGAACTGCTCTCGAATGCCATGACACTTGAGGGCACCGTGGACAATAAGACCGTCGCCTGGAAAACGACGGAGCCCTTTGCTTTCACGTCGTCCGCGCCGCGGGAGGTCCACGGTCACGCCGTATTGGAAGGTGACGGGGTCCGGGTGACCCTGGAAACAAAAACGGAGTACGACGGATTTCTGCTCTATCGCGTCACCTGCGCGCCGGCTGGGAAAAGTGCCCAGCTCGACCGCCTGCGCTGGCGGATTCCGCTCAAGGCAGCGTACTGCAAGTTCTACTCGTCGGATGGGAATCCCGCAGCTTGGGCTGGCGATGAGATCAAACCTATGAAGTATAACCATGATCTCTTGCCGGACCGGCAGGGCAAGGTCTTTGACGGGTTGGATCATTTGCAGACCTTCCAACTCACGCCGAATTTTTCAGGGCTGTTGTGGCTGGCGGATTACGAAACGTGCTTCTGCTATGCGGCTAACGACGATCGCGGCTGGGCACATCGGGATGACGCCGCCGCAGTTGAGGCGTTTCGCGAGGGCAACGAACTTGTTGTGTATCTGAACCTTGTGAACCGCCCCCTGGAACTGACCGCGCCGCGCACGCTGGAATTCGCGTTCCAGGCCGGACCGACCCAGCCGTTGCCCAAGGGCTGGCGCGGGATTCAGTTCGGCGGGAATCCCGATGACGCGCCACGAACGGTTAACCTATCCCAGTACTCGGGCAGCG
>CAIXUF010000559.1 GCA_903922535.1 Candidatus Hydrogenedentota bacterium | reverse complement strand
GGTCTGAAGTTTCCTCTTTAGGGACTCGTCCTTGGCCAGCATTATGTCCATTGTCGTCATGGCGTGCGAGAAGGTCTTCTTCCCCGCCATGGACGCATAGTAGGTGCTGCACGGGATGAAAACGTCGCCATCGAGGGATCGCAGGTAGTCAATGAACCGCCAGCCTGCCGCCTCGTCGGCCTGTGTCGGGATTTTTGGCGCCGGATTGTACAGCAGCACCGCGAACTGTGCCGATGCCGCAACGGCGGCGGCAAGTACCAGGGCGTGGACGCGGCGATCCGGCGATTTAGAGAGCCGCTGCCAGGCGGCGTGGAGCACCAGGGGAAGCGTCATCGCCATGACGGCGTAGGCCGGCATGTTCACATTGGGCACGCTGCTTTCGTGCAGGCGGGAAATCCAGCATCCGGCGAAGGTGCTGGACACAATCAGGGGGAAATAAAGTCGGCGCCGGTCGCGCCATGACGCCAGTTCGCGGCAGGCAAAACCCAGCGAGGCAATGAGCCACACGGGAATGACCATGAGCAGATCATTCTTCCAGAACCCGACAATGTTCGAAAGGACAAGAGGATGTTCCCCGGCCAGTTTGAATGCGTAGAACGAGTACCAGCCCTGGGTGGAGCGGTCCAGGAGCAGGCTGGCGATGACGGCGCCTGCCGTGAAGATGACGGTCATTAAGGCGCCCTGCCGCCAGTTCACAACGCTGAGGTAGACGATCGCGCCTGCAATCGGGAAGATCGCGGGCTGTTTGGTGAAGAACGCCATCAGAAACAGCAACGCGGCGGGCACGCTTGCCCGGAGATCCGCTTTGGCCCGGCGCACGGCGTACAACCCGGCCACAAGCCAGAAGACGAAAAGAGAGTCGTTCCGGGCGAGATCAAACCAGTCACTCATGCACCCGTAGGCCGCCGCGTAGGTGCCGCCCGCGATGACGCCGAAGAGTGTGCTCCTCGTCTCGCGCTTCACAATGAGGAAGAGCAGGATGAAGGTGCCGACCGTTGACAGAAACGAAACAAGACGCAGCGGGAAATATCCCACGCCAAAGGGAAAGCAGGCCAGCGCGGACATCCAGTAATAGAGCGGCGGGTAGTGGTAGCAGGTGAAATCCTGTGACGGCTCCACGTAAGGGCTCTGACCCGCCAGGACGCGCTGCACATTGACAACCATGCTTCCTTCGAGCCATTCCAGATCGAAGGGATAGCGAATCCGCGACAGCGACACATACAGGAACAGCACGATGAACATGACAGACAGGGCGAGTGCCAGGCCGATCGCGATCGTGAACAGGATTCGCCTTTCGGGCACGGCGGGGGGCTCGGTGACGGCGGGGACAACCGGACTCGTGTCGGACTTTGTTTTATGCTTTTTTCCCACGTTGCCGTCCTACCCTGTCTAATGGGTGAATACTTTTCTGTTGCCGCGCTGTTTTGGAAAGGGCGGAACATGGTCTATTATATCGAAACAGAATACACGGGAGACAATGACAATGAGAAGCCTTTTCCGGACGACGCCATGTGGTGCCCTTGCGTGCCTGTTGGCTGCTGGGTGTTTTTGGGGTTTTGGCATGGCATGGGCGGGGGAGGTGAGCCCCGATCAGGGAAGCGCGGCTGCACGGTCCGTCTCCGTGCATGGCGAGATGGTGCTGTCGCGGGCCAGTCACGAATGGATGTCACAGCAGATCGAAGAACCGTGCATCCTGCCCAACCCAAAAGTTCCGGGACGGCTGATCATGTTCTACGGGGCCGTGCCGGCGTCGAACCGGAGTTTTGCGGCGGCGGGCAAGGCATGGGCCGACGTGCGCGAACCGTTCCAGTGGCATCAGGACGGGGCGAATCCAATCTTCGGACCGGCAGAGAAGGGCTGGGACGCGGGCAGCCTCCGGCTCGACACGGTACTTTACATTCCCGAGGAGGACGCCTACTACATTTACTACTCCGGCGCCGCGGGCAATGTCCAGGACCGGATCGGTCTGGCAATTTGCCCTGTTGGCGAAGATGGATATTCGGGGGTGACCACGGCCAACATCAAAAGGTATGGTACTGCTCCGGTGCTGGCCCCGGAAGCCGCCGCGCCGTACGGTGAGGAAATGGCCTCGCAGGCGGCCGTGATGCGCGAATGGAACGCGGCGGCGAAGGGCTGGGACTGGCGCATGTATTACTCCTATCGCGGAAAGGACGGCACGCTGCCGGGCATCCGCCTCGCGACGTCGAAGGACGGCAAGACCTGGACGCGGCAGTTCAACGCGGACGATCCGCGCGGGATGGGACAGATCTTCACGTCCACGCCGAACGCCTACTACGAATGGCACCAGATCCTCAAAGTGGACGCGACCTACGTGTTGTGCATTGAGGTGGGCATTGAACACGGCAAACGTTGGCGTCCCGTTTTGGCGGTGAGCACGGACCCGGTGAAGGGCTGGACGCAGCTTGATCCCGACACCGTGCTGCAAACAAAATGGCAGGGACTCTACGATGACCGCACGCTCTATCACGTCGCCACACCGGCGCTGTACCAAATAGAGGGAAAGTGGTACCTCTTCTGTCAGGCCTGCGGGCGGCCGTCCAACGACAACTACATCGACGGCGGCTGGGAGATGTGGGGCGTCGCCTGCGACCGCGTGATTCCCACGCGCCCGGGCTGCGCAGAACTGCACATCCCGGGCTTGTCGCGATAATCCCTCAACAACAACCGCTGTCTTCGAAGTGGGGCGGCCTTCGCGCCGGTCTCTTTCCGTCCATCTCGTCCATCCAGTCCATCTCGTCCATCTCGTCCATCGCTCAGCCCTCAGCCGCCAGCCCAGTGCGGCGGTGGTTGCCGTAATGCCAGCAAGAACAGTGTCTATTCGAAAACAACCATCGAATACATCTCCATCTTCGGCACCACCACCTCAACCCCGCGCTCCGTCGTCTTGAGCGGCAGATCTATCCCCTCGGGCTGCTGTGTGGCTTTGGTGACACCGGGGCAGCGGCAAATGACCGTTATGCCGTGGAGCGGAATGATCTCCTCCCGTGTGGGCCATTGCCCCCGAAAATCCGGGGAATCCTGAAAGCCGCGCCGTTTGAGATCGTCGGACAGCGGCGCTATCCTTTGGTAGATCGAATGCCGTCCGTAGGAACTGGCATCGTTGAGCAGATGCACCACGGCCCGGTGCTGCCCAGGCTGGCAGCGGAAGGTGGTCGCAAGCATCAGCGGGCCTTCCACGGAAAGTGGCGGTGGAGCGTTCGCGGCCCACATGCAGGCGTTGACCAAAAGGTGCCGCATGTACTCATCGGGATAGAAGAAGTATCCCTTGTCGAATGCCGCAGGCAGGTACACCACGCGTCCGGCCCCGCTTTCCGAAACGATTACTGCAGGCCACTTGTGCGTTCCGGCCGTGGGCAGACTCCATTCCGCCACAACCTTCGCGTGTTCGCGCGGAATCACCTTGGCGGCGCTGGCAATGAGGTCGAGCACGGGCGGGCCCGCCTCCTTGGGCCGCCAGGACGTGTCCAGCTTGGCCAGAATGGCCGGGTCACTCATGACGGGATGCTCTGCGGCCAGCGTGACATTGAGGTTCTGGTCGCGCGCGGCCACGGTCTGTGTCGAATCATAGTCGGCACTGAACAGGTCGGCCAGGGAGAACGTTGCCCGCGTGTTGAGTTCGGGATCACACAGGCCGGTCTCAAAGGTCGCTACCAAACCGCCGCCTTTCTGCACAAAGCGGCGCAACACCTCGTCCGCCCGGTCTGACAGCACTTTCGTGTTGGGCAGCACGACGACGCGCACGCCTCCCAGCGTTCCGTTTTCGAGGTCCGACTCCGTCAGCACGCGCACGGGCAGATGGGCCTCAAAGACGGCGCGGAATGTCCCCAGCACGTGCGAGAGGTAGTGGGGGAGTGTTGTGCCGGCAAAGTATGCCGCGGTCTGTTCGGAGGCCACGACGCCGATGTAGGGAACGGGCTCCGATTTGACCCACCACTGCTCGCGGGCCTTGACGTCGTCAACGTGCAGGCGAAGATAGTCTTCGCGTCCGGTGGGCTCCACGTATTCGGCGTACACGCCCCAGGGCGCGCCCTCAATGTTCCGCAGCCGAATCTCGACCGGCGAGGCAACGCCGGAAATGCCCTGCGGCTGCGGCTGCACCCACGTGGCCGCGCCCCGGTCATGTGTCACCCCTTGTGTGAACGCATAGACGAACTGCTGGTACAGCGCGTCGCCGGGATTGTCCCAGTACAACTCCACGGACGGCACATCCACGGCGTTGGCATACGCCGCGGGGTACTCAGAGCCGGTCGAATCCGGGAAATACCAGGTGCGGTTTGCAGAATAGTTCGCGTAGAGGATAGCGTCCGGGTTCTCCTTGCGTATCGCACCGCGCAGCCGGTCCGCGAGATCGACGAACTGCCGGTAGTGCCAGCGTTGGAATTCGCGGCACGCGGGGTCGCCCGCGCTGAAGTGCGGCGGTATCTCACGGCCCGTTGCGGCGCGGTACATCTCGCGGGTCTTTTCGTCGAAAGTGCAGACCTGCGGCGGCGCATAACCGTCAAACCAGAACCCGTCGACCTTGTACTCGCGCACGACATAGGCGAGCTGCTCGGCAAGCCAGTCGGCATAGCCGCTCATGATGTTGACAAAATCGTCGCTGCGCGTGCCGTCCGCATTGACCCGGAGCCAGTCGGGATGGAGCTTGCGGAATTCCTTGCTCAGCCAGGGCACCTGCACCGGGCCCATGTAGCAGATGAAGCGCGCGTTGCCCTTGTGAATCGTGTCCGACAGGCGGCGCAGGTATTCATCGGCCGCCTTGACCGTTTCAGGCGAATACATTGACGCGGCCGGGCCCACACGATCCCATTTCTCCAGCGTGTTGACGGCAATGGAGTTATACCCGGCCTGGATGAATGCATCGATCTGGCGCCAGTCCGCCGGGGGCAGGTGAACACGCCGCAGGTTGGTCTGCACCCATTCGGGGATGGGCCGTTCCGGTACGGGCGCAAGAACGGTCAACGGCGGAAGACCGTTCATGTCCGCGGAAATGGCCGGGGGGGTGTCAAAGGACACCGCGCCAAGAACGGAAAGAAGCGCAAACGCGAGGGTCATGATTTCCGGTGCTCCTGATCGGGTCATAAAGTGCCCGCATAGAACTATAAGAGCAGCGTGGTTCAGGGTCAAGAAGTATTCGGGCGCACTATGAGAATTGACAGGAAAAGGGGAGTCTGTATAGCATGGGAGTTCATTTGTGGTTCGGCGCGCATGTGGACCACAACAGCCTCACCATGGGAGAAAAGCCGTGCGATTCACCTTGATTGTCTGTTGCCTGACGCTGTGCATTTGCGGGGAGGCTTTGGCGGGCCAGGTCCGCGTGACGGTTCATGATGATGAACCGGGCAAACCTGTCTCGCCTTTCCTGACGGGTGCCTGCATCGAAGACGTGAACCATGAGATTTATGGCGGCCTGTACAGCCAGATGATCTTCGGCGAGAGTTTTCAGGAACCGGCAAAAGACGCGGCCGAAATCAGCGGGATGTGGCGGGCCGTGCGTCGCGGCAGCGCGACGGGCGCGTTTCGTCTGGTGACGGAGAACGCGTTCGTCGGCGCGCAGTCGCAGGCAATGGAGTTCAAGAACGGTGACGGTGCGGCGGGTGTTGAGAACATGGGTTTGAACCGCTGGGGCATGTTCTTCAAGGAGTCGGCCAACTATGAAGGAGTCGTCTGGACCAAGGCGGAGACCCCGGTGGAACTTTGGGCGTCGCTGGAGAATGCGGACGGTTCAGTGACCTATGCGGAGCAGAAACTGCACGTCGCACCGGGGGACTGGCAGCGGATTCCCTTTGAGCTTGTCTCGCACGGAACCGACAAACAGGGCCGCTTCAGCCTCACGCTTCGGCAGCCCGGGGCGGTGACGTTGGGTTATGCCTTTCTGCAGCCGGGGGAATGGGGCCGTTTCAAGGGGCTGCCTGTCCGGCGCGATGTGGCGGAGGGATTGCAGGACGAGGGTGTGACCGTGCTGCGCTACGGCGGTTCGATGGTCAACCACGCCGAATACCGGTGGAAGAACATGATCGGTCCGCGCGACAAACGGCCCCCCTGTCACGGCACCTGGTATCCCTATTCGACGAACGGCTGGGGTATCGTCGATTTCATGAACTTCTGCGAGGCGGCCGGTTTCGAGTGCATTCCGGCGTTTAACGCAAACGAGACGCCGCAGGACATGGCGGACTTTATAGAATACGCCAAAGGTGCCGCCGACAGCACATGGGGAAAGAAACGTGTCGAGGACGGCCATCCGGAACCGTACAAGCTGAGCCATATCGAGATCGGCAATGAGGAACGCGTGGACGAGGAATACGCTGCACGGTTTGTGGCCATCGCGCGGCGCGTCTGGCCGCTGGACCCGGACATGGTGCTGGTGGTGGGCGATTTTGCCTACGGAAAGCCGATCACCGATCCCTTCGACATCTCCGGGGCGGCGGCCCGGCTCAAGACGTTGAAGGGACAACAGAACGTTCTGCGCCTGGCTCGTGAAAACGGGCGGGAAGTGTGGTTCGACGTGCACATGGGCACGGAAGGTCCGCGGCCGGACAGTTCGCTTGGCGCGACATTCACGTTCATTGACGCGCTGGAAAAGCTTGCCGGGGGCGCGAAGTTCCGCGTGGTCGTGTTTGAGTTCAACGCGGGCAACCACTCCCAAAAGCGCGGGCTGGCGAATGCGCTGGCCATGAACGCCATCCAGCGGGACGGGCGCATTCCCGTGTCCTGCTCTGCGAACTGTCTTCAACCGGACGGTCAAAACGACAATGCGTGGGACCAGGGGCTGCTCTTTCTGAATCCCGCGCAGGTGTGGCTGCAACCGCCGGGGTGGGTGTTGCGCATGGCATCGCACCATTACGCACCTCTGGATCTCCGCACGGAGGTGCTCGGCAGTGACACGCTGGACGCATGCGCCCGGCGAAGCCAAGACGGTAAAATGCTCGTGCTTCAGGCGGTCAACCTGAGCGATAGCCCGACCGACGCGAGACTCTTCCTCAAAGGCTTCGCAGAGTTCGGCGGCGTGGTGCACGTTGAAACGCTGTCCGCCCCACTCGACGCGGTGAACACGGCCGGAAGTCCGCAGAACGCCGTGTCCCAGGCGTCAGAGCGGCCGTATCAGCTTGACAACGGGGAGGTGAACCACACCTTTGCGCCGCATTCGTTCACGGTGATGGAGTTCAACCTAAAGACGGCTGTCACCTTCATGGAGAATCTTCCGAAGCCATGAATGCCACAGACTTTGCGGAAAAGAATGGACACAAACCCGAAGCACCCGCCGGGTTAAGTCCATATCGTCCATATCGTCCATGCCGTCCATAGAGTCCATGATATGAAGCTTACCGCTTGTCCTTGATGAGGACGGCTTTCCTGTGAACTTCTGCACTGCATTGCACGATCTTCTTTGCCTCATGCAGCGAGTTTCCTGTCACGATGATGCGATCCGTTTGTTTGCCGTGCAGGTCCAGATAGACGCCGGTGTTCTGGGGCGCGCGGTTTCCATGGACTGTCGCATCGCGCACGTTGGTGAACTGAATCACGGGGTCGGCTTTGCCGCCGGTGAGCGCCTGCAAGCCCCCAATATCGAGTCCATCCACATCTTCCGCGACAAAAGCGGTGCCCGGAGTATCGCCTTTAAAGTCCTCCGACAGTTTCCCCGGTGACTGCCAGTAGGGGTTGCCGTTCCGCTCGGCTTTGGTAAGGGGCATCCGCATGAACCGGTCCGTGGTCAGCAACGCCACATTCGACAGCACCACGTCCTTGGCGTGGCGGCAATAGAGCCCGTAGGCGGGCAGCGTGCCGAACATGTTTGCCGACGGATAGGTCCTTTCACGCTCCGGGACAGGCGACTTTCGCGCCTCCAGCGGCCCGCCGCCCGCGTACTCCAGACGGATATTGGACAGCGTGATGCCCGTGACACAGTAGCCAGGAATGCCAGAGAGGACAGCGGTCCAGGATGCATTTGTCGCGACAATGTTGCTGATGACGATGTTTCGAATGCTGCCGGGGGCAGGGGCGTGATCACGCAGGCGGCTGCCCAGGCGGATGAAGAGGGGGCAGCATGCGTTGTTCATGACAACATTCGAAATGGCCACGCGGTCTATGTTGGCGCCATCCACGGACCGGAGTGATATGCCGCTGGTCGCGTGGTTTCCCTCGGGATCATTTTCAGCGAAATTCGTCATGACGCAGTTGTCCAGGGTGACAGACTTGATGTCTCCACCCGTCTCGGTGCCAATCGCGAAACAGTTGGCCTGGCTTGCCAGAAGGCAGTTCGTGACGGTCACGTTCTCGCAGGAGCGGCGCTCGCCAAGGGAAAAGCTGGTCTTGAGCACGATGGCATCGTCGCGGGACTCGATGTGGCAGTTGGCGATGCGCACGTTATGGCAGGTGTCCGGGTCAATGCCGTCGGCATATCCGTTGAGGATGGTCACGCCGTCAATGTTCACATTGTCCGTGCCGAGCAGGCTGATGTTGTAGTTCGGCGCGTTGAGCAGGCGGACACCCCTGATGTCCGCGTGCTTGCAGCGTTTCAGGGCAATGGTCTTGGGTCCGTGACGATCGTCATAGTTCGAGTCGATGGTTCCCTCGCCGGTGATGCCGATGCGTTCCGCATCCTCGGCCCAGACAAGCGCGTAATGAAACAGGGACGTTTCATCGTCTGCCCCGTTGGGAAAACCGAGTTTCTCCGGTGGGTCAAAGTCGGCGTTGTTCCGGCTTCCCTTCAGTGTCGCGCCCGCATCCAGGCAAAGACACACCCCCGTCTTCAGATGCAGGCTTCCGCACAGATACACGCCCGGTCCAAAAGAAACCCGTCCGCCGCCGCCCGCCGCGCAAGTGTCGATGGCCTTCTGCACGGCCGGCGTGTCCAGCGCCGTTCCATTGCCCGTCGCGCCGAAATCACGCACGGAAAACTCCGCATGCGCATCCACGGATGCGACGGCGAATTGCGCCGAGGCGCAGATCAAAACCGTGAGGCAAAGTAAGAGATATTTCACTGTTTTTACCCCAACGGGGTTATGGAGCAAAGCCTGGGGTTGGCCGAAGTCATGCGCAAGCATGACGCGGCCTACCCCGGGTACGCGAGACGTCACAATAATATCCTTACCCTTGTAAGGGTTTACGGCCCACTGGGACTTCTGTCCGCGCCCCGATTCTGAAACCGGCGGACGGCGAATCAGTCCTTGATGATCAGCTTGTCCTTTTCCGGCAGCGGCGGGAAGGCCGCATGGGGTTCGGTCTGGTACCAGTAGGCCACCGAACCGAGATCGTCCTGCAGCGGCAGATAGCGGCCCTCGCTCTGCCAGCCGATGCACTGGAAGATCACGCGCAGATCGCTCTTGAAGCGGATGGGATCATTCAGGTGCCAACGGTATTCGCCGAAACGGCGTTGCTTGCCCTCGTAGGGTATTTGATGGAACCCTGTGTAGGGGCTGGAGAAGTTCTCGTACAGCGTCTTTCCCTTGACGTCGTGCTCATTGTAGCCGTAGGAGCCGCAGAAGTAGTCCTCCTCGCCGGTGCCGCAGACGGTGGGGAACTCCTTGTCGCCGTCGATGAAGAACTTGGCCTCGCCCTCACCCCACCAGCCGGGGCTGTTCGCGCCGTGGGTCAGGTAGGTGCCCACATACTGGCCCGTGCCCTTGACGCCGTCGAGGATGGTGTAGTCCTGCTTGTACGGCAGCGGGTTCACCCGGCGGAACTGCGCGTGGAAATACGCGGCGTTTTCCGGCACGGCTTCAAGGGAAAAGTTGATCGAGTAGTAAATGGTCGCCTGCTTGTCGCCCATGTTTTCCATGGTGACGCGGAATCCCTTGCGGAAGGGCATCTGCCAGTACGAATTGAGGCCGCTTCGGGGATTCACGCAGATCGCCAGCGAAGTGATGCGGGGCTCGTTACCCATGCCCCAGCCCGCGGCGAAGAAATCGCCCGCGGGCGCCACCACCGACGGTTCCGTCTCGCCGTCCCAATAGAAACGCATGATCAGCAGGCGGTAGTCGCCGACCGGCGTCATCCAGATGTGGTTGACGACGCCCGCCCCGTCGAACTGACCCAGCGTGAAGGTCTTGCCGGCCTCAATCTGAATGTAGGGGTTCACTTTCCAGCCCTGGCCCAGTTCACGGGCCGCATGCTTGGCGGTTCCCTGTTCCAGAGTGGTCATGCCGCCCTTGCCCTTCTCGCCCGTGAGGTTTTCGGGGCTGATGGACCGGGTTTCCGCATCCTTCATCTTGTAGGCCTGGCTCATGTCGGTCGTTTGCGCCGGGGCAAAGGGCATCCAGAGCGTGAGTAGGAGTAAGGACAGGGCCAAACAGGTTGCTTTCATGACGTTTTGCGCTCCCTTGAGTTTGATGTCGTGACGGTTGCCATGTTCTGCGGCACTAAACTTACAACTTTGGCCGCATGGAGGTCAATGATATCAGGAAGCAACCCTCCATGCAGAAGGAGCGACATCTGGAATGGACGCACGGTAGGACGCTGAAAGACGGGCCCATTTGAATACACCCTCCTGACTTCTTAGACTGTCGCTGACGAATGCCCCCCAACAGCACGCATCACAACCCGGGAGTCTTTGCAGCATGTTTCGATTCTCATTAATAGCGGTACTTGCCCTTCTGACGTATGCTCCAATGGCGTTGGCGGAGAAATCCGTGCCCGCGTTTCCGGGTGCTGAAGGCGCGGGTGCCGTGGCCAAAGGCGGGCGCGGGGGCGATGTCTATCATGTGACCAATCTGGAGGACAGCGGTCCGGGTTCCCTGCGGGAAGGGATTGTGTCAGCCACCGGCGCCCGGACCATCGTGTTTGACCTCTCGGGCACGATTCATCAGAAGAAAGAATTGGTGGTCGAAAAGT
>CAIXUF010000558.1 GCA_903922535.1 Candidatus Hydrogenedentota bacterium | reverse complement strand
TTTCGTGTGCTTTGGCGGCTCACGAGCAAGAGTTTCCGCGATGGACTCCCGGAAATGTCAAACAGCTACTGCCACCCCGGCAGAGCCGGGGGAACTCCCATATTGGGTTAGTGATTCAAAAAGCATAACTTCTTATTTTGCAATATCTTGCGTCGATGCAGATTCTGTGAGGTACGACCTTTGGGGTCTTTGGGTGACTGCTCTACTTATGGGTCACAGTTGCATTAATGCGCTAAGAGATTTGCTGGCAGTAACTTGTGCGGCCCTTATTGCCGCAAAGCCGCAGAATCTTGCTCACAAATTGATACTCACGCCGTCACATTTCTGCTTTCCTCTGCTTTACAGGCTTTGCCCGAATCGATGAAGTCTCCATCGCCCAGTGCGCCAACAGCCTTGACGCTAGTGAGGGCGGGCCGCCGCGTTGCGGCGCTGACGCACACTTTTCCCGCGTCAATCAACCGCAGCAGCGCATCGTGAGATCATGAAGCGCGGCCTATTCTGTTTCGCACACATGGAGCGGTCGATCGGCGGGTCTTCTTCCAGCGTCGATAACCCGCGAGTGCAACAGCGGGGGAAAAGACTGCGGAAGAACATCCAACGTCCTGATTGCCGGCTGTTCCGGCGGGGGAACGAAAGCGCGAAAGCGCTGCTATATGTCATTGGGCATTATGTCCCGGGTGAAGACAATGTCGAGCAGCGTCCATGGAACATCCTTTGTCCGATCCCCATAGTCACGGTGACAGCGGCGTGGTGCCACCCCGTACTTGGCGAGGAAGCGGTTCAAATGAAACCGGCCATCGCACCCATGCACCACTTTGGCCACCGCCGCGCGCGATGACTCGTCCAGGCTTTCCCACAGGCTGCGCAAGCCGTCACCTGACAGCGATTTCTCGATGGCCGCGATGCAGTCATCTTTGCGCGCCGGCCTGTTCTTCATCAGGAGTTTCGCCAGGTCCTTGAGTTACTCCGCGTTGCGGGATGACAATGCGTCCCGCAGGGTGGCCTATCCAGAATCACCGCTCGAATACCGCGCCATGACAGCCTCCATATCCAAGATTCGTGTCAGATTGACGCAGGCATCTTATCGGTTCATGGGGCGGCGCATCAAAGAAATTCCAGCATTGTTCCCGGCTGTAATCATCAAGTTCACGCCGCGCCCACGATAAATGAAGAGCTTTTGACAGACTGGCATGGCCGCCATCGCCTTGAAGAGAGACTTTGTCTCCAAGGCATCCGGTTGGACGGCGATCTGTTTGGACTTGAGACAACGGATTGTATGCCTGAGTTCACGGTACTTTTTCGTCTTTTGTATGAGGTTTGCCCCCTCAGGCATCAGGGTCGCTCGCCCGTCAACAGCCCAGTTCACGAGGGCAAGCATGACCTCCCGGTGCCGGAGGGAATGTCAGGAAGCACAACCCGTCACCCTGGCTCGTTTCTCTCTCCCGTGAATAATCAACAGCATGACAAATGCAGAACCAAAGAACAGGAAGTCGCCCTTGGTTCCATTCCCCAGCACACTTGCGGCCAGCGCCTTCTGGGATGAAACGTACGTGCCGGTGATAGCCGTGGTCTGTCCATCGGTCACCGTGACGGTCTGGCTGGCAGGGGTGGTCCAGGATGACGATGCCTGCGCGCAGGAACAACCCGAAGGTTGTTCGGTTGGGATGTCTTTGAACTCAACAAGATGCGAACCAACGGCAAGACCTGACAAGGTCACTCCGCTGTTCTGCCAGTCACCACCGTCAACCCGCCACTGACCGCCCTCGTTCCGGGCATTCTCGGGATCAATGACAACGCTTAGCGAACCGACCTGCCCACCTTCTCCCTCGCCTTCGCCCTCGCCGGGTTGCGGACCGGTGGAAACGAAAAGCGCCACCGTGGTGCCAAGCGCCACTTCCAAGCCAGCAGCCGGATTCTGGCTGATAACCTGTCCGGCCGGCACGGTGGCATTGTGCTGGCCGGTCACCGTTCCCATGGCAAGGCCCGCGCCTGTAATGGCGGTTTGGGCCGTTGCCTGTGTCATGCCGACAACATTGGGAACAGACACCGTTTGCGGCGGCTCGCCTTCGCCCTCGCCGGGTTCGGGACCGGTGGAAACGAAAAGCGCCACCGTCGTCCCAAGTGCCACTTCCACTCCGGCAGCCGGATTCTGGCTGATGACCTGTCCGGCCGGCACGGTGGCATTGTGCTGGCCGGTCACCGTTCCCATGGCAAGGCCCGCGCCTGTAATGGCGGTTTGGGCCGTTGCCTGTGTCATGCCGACAACATTGGGAACAGACACTGTTTG
>CAIXUF010000557.1 GCA_903922535.1 Candidatus Hydrogenedentota bacterium | reverse complement strand
TGCTGGCACAAGCTGTTGCGCGATGGCACCGACGCCTGGGTTTATGTTCTTCCCCCCCCGGCCCAAAGAGGAATGCTGGCACCCGGGAGGCATTACGGCTTTTGGCGGGACGATTCCGGGTTCTTCCCCCCCCGGCCCAAAGAGGAATGCTGGCACCGACCGCCATGAAAAACTCAATCACTAGGCCCATTGTTCTTCCCCCCCCGGCCCAAAGAGGAATGCTGGCACGAAACCTCGATAGTCTTCATGGCTTCGATGACCGAGTTCTTCCCCCCCCGGCCCAAAGAGCAGTGTCGGCAGGGTGTGTCCCAGATAGAGACGAAAACGGCCCGGTTTCCGTCACGGAAGCCGGGCCGTTGTGTCTGTCTTGGCGGGGACTACCGGGCGAGGCCCTGGTACTTCTTCATCTCGCCGGCCTTGTACTGGCGCAGTTCGGCGATGTTGTCGACGATCTTCTTCACCGCCCCGGCGAACACTTCCATGTCGGCCTTGCTGTTCATCAGGATCTGGTGATGTCCGCACACGCCGCTGTGCTTGTTCGCATCCTCGCTCACGGGCAGGCTGAAACGCTTGGGCGTGATCGCCTTCTTGTAGGACGCGGAGAGGTTGTGGCGCGTCTTGGTCAGGGGCTTGTAGAGTCCGCAGCCGTTCAGAGGCTCGTAGGGCGGCTCAAACAGTTCGGGTACGCCCAGTTCCGCGTTGAGCGCCAGGCAGAAGGGTTCGCAGTCCACGCCCAGTTCCCTGGCGTCAATGCGGAAGGTGAAATTGAAGTAGCTCTGCTGCGTGACCTGCGGACGGCGGCGCATCACCTGGATGCCCGGAATCTGCGCGAGCAGCGTGTTGAGATAAATGGCGTTGGCGTCGCGGTCCTTGACCTGCTTGTCCAACCGCGTGAGGCCGCCGAGCAGCAGGGCGGCCTGCCATTCGGTGAGGCGGTAGTTGCCCGACTGGATCGCGGTCTCCATGGGCGCGGCCTTTTTCAGGCCGAACACGGGCGGCTCGGCCGGGTAGGGGCGGCCGCAGTTGCGCAGACTGTAGATCCTGTAGAACAGTTCCTTCGTCTTGCACATGTTGAATCCGCCCTCGCCGGAGGAGAGGACCTTGGATTCCTGGAAGCTCCACGAACTGACATCACCAAAGGAGCCAACGCCCCTGCCCTTCCAGAAGGTGCCGTGCTGGTGGGCGCAGTCCTCGATGAGGAACAGGTTGTTCTTCTTGCAGATGCGCTGCAGGCGGTCCAGGTCGGTCACGCAGCCGTACAGATGCACCACGATGATTGCCTTGGTCTTGGGCGTGATGGCTGCCTCGACTTTGTCCAGGTCAAGGTTGTACGTGTCGGGCTCGACATCGACCAGCACGGGGATTGCGTTCACGTCGATGCAGGCGGCGGCCGTGGCCTGCCAGGTCATGCCCGGCACGATCACCTCGTCATAGGCGCCGATGCCCAGCGCCTCCAGCGCCATCTGGATGCCCACCGTGCCGTTCGCGCAGCACGCGCCGAACTTTGCGCCCTGGTACTTGGTGAACTTCTCCGCGAACTCCCACTCCACCGGCCCGTCAAAGGACCACCGGTTCGACCGCGTGACCTTTGCGACCAACTGCGCGTCGCTCTCCTCGCTGATGGGCCACTTCGCCCATTTCTTCGTCTTACCCGCGAGCGGCTTTCCGCCCAGAATGGCAAGCTTTGGCATGATGCGTAATCCTTCCTGGTTGTGGGCGCGGCCCGGCCTCAAACCGGGCGGGAAGCGCGTCTTATGATGATTTCAGCCCGCACCTTGCAGGCGGGCGGACGGTAGAATATCGTTTTCGTCCGGACAAGTGCAAAAACGGAAAAGCGCGTCGAAGGAAAGGGTTGCGTTCTTTTTCCGCCCGTTATATTATTCTGTTGCGCTTTTGGGCAAAGCTTGGGTGGGGGCGCACCGCCCTCCGGCAGCGGCGCATGTGGATGGTCCCGGCCTTTTCAGCATCCATGGCGGGAAGGTTTGGGGAAAAGAATCGGAGGAAGACCGCATGAGTATCGACGCGTCAGAAGCAACCGCACACTTCAAACAGGCCGACGGCCTTTTCCGTGCAGGGCAATACACGGAATCAATGCGACTGCTGGTGGATTTGGACAGGCGGTTTCCCAACACGGGGAACATTCTGTTCGCCATGGCCTCATGCCTGGAGAAGCTCGAATGCTTCGGCGAGGCGGAGCAGATCTGCGACCGGCTGTTGGCGCTTTCCCCCGACGCCCGGGCGGCCGGGATGAAGGCGCGCATCGCCGCCGCCCGCGGTGCATCAGGTGCCGCAGTCCCCGACGAGCCCATGCTTCCTGATATTCCGCTTCGAACCGGCGTGCCGCATCCGCCGGTGGCGGCCGGTTCCCAGTCACCGGACAGACGGAGGATGTACATCATTGGGACCGTGGCTGCATTGGCGGTCCTGATTCTGGTTCTTCCTTTTGCGCTGAGAAGGCCACAGCCGTCGATGCCAGCCGCCGCACAGCAAACCCAGGCACCGGTCGCACAACAGCAAGTGCCGTCCGACGGAGCCGCCGAACTTCCAAGAACACCCCGCTTTGTAACCTGGATTTTGACCGCCCTCATCTCATACGGAGTGACTCTTCTCGTCCTTTATCCGTGCCTGATGTTTCTTGGAAGATTCCGCGAGGGGGACTTTGCAGCGAACTTTGCCGAACTTGCCGGAACGCTGCTGATCGTCTATCTGTGGGGGCTCATACCCTTGGTGGGCTGGATTCTGGGAATCATGCACTTCATGAGGCGCTACGAACTGTCCGTCTTTGAAGCGGTGGGCATCATGCTGGTTGCGGGCATATGTCAGGCCGTCATCCTCACTTTCGCCGTCATGCCGCTGCTGGCCGGGACGGGATTCACACCTCTCCACACCGTCCATTAGTCTGTGGGGCAAGGGTGCGCCTGCCATTTCCAGCATTCTGGCCTGGCTGACGGCAATTAGTCTGGCGCTGGAAATGGTGGCAGTCTCCCCGCGGTTTTGACAGCAGTGCCGCGCTGCGCTAGGATAGCCCCGGAAGGCATGGCAAACGGACATGGACATGGCAAAGGACGGCGAACAGCAGGATTCCGCAGGCACCGGGGCAGTCGCAGACGGCCCCGTTTCGGTGGGCCGTGTGCTGGTGCTCTGGGGGGTCACGCTGGTTCTGTTCGCCCTCTACGCACTGGGCCGGATCGCCGCACAGATGTCTCAAAGCGGCATTCCCGCGCAGGCTGGATGGGTCCGCCTCATGGCGATCTACGCCGCAATAGGGGCGGGTTCACTGGTGGTCGCCCTCCTCGTGACGCCGCTTTTCCGCGCGCTGGCCTGGCGGCTCGGCGTGCTCGACCATCCGGGCGAGGCGCGCAAGGTGCACCGCACACCCATTCCCTATCTCGGCGGCATGGCGTTCTACACGGCCTTTCTCGCCGCCGCGCTGGGCATCGAGTGGTTTGCGCCGCGCCTCGCCGGACCGGCGCTGTTTCCCGCCGCCGTGCTGGGCACCGCGGTGATGCTCATGGGCCTGTGGGACGACGCGCGCGGCCTTTCGGGCACCTTCAAGCTGCTGGTGCAGCTCGCGCTCGGCGCCGTCTTCTACTTCTGGGGACTGCGCGACGCCGACCCCTTCAGCATGATCGGCCCCGCCACCCAATGGCCCTGGGTGGGCGTGATCGTCACCGCGCTGTGGATGGCGGGCGTGATGAACGCCGTCAACTTCTCCGACGGTCTTGACGGACTCGCCGCGGGACTCGTGTTTGCCATCTCGGCGACCCTGTTCGCCGTCGGCCTGCGCAACCACCACGCCGCCGGCTGCGCCATCATGGCCTGCCTCATGGGCGCGACCCTGGGATTCCTGCGCTACAACTTCCACCCGGCGTCCATCTTTATGGGCGATGCGGGCGCGCTGTTTCTCGGTTTCATCCTTGCCGTGGCCACGCTCGCCTCGCAGCAGAAAGGCGCGGCCGTCATCGCGCTTGCCGTGCCCATGACCGCCTTGGCCGTGCTTGTCGCCGACACGGGGCTGAGCTTCCTGCGCCGCATGCGGCGCGCCCGGGGTGGCGGCTTTTTCCGGCCCGACCGTGATCATCTGCACCACCGCCTGCTCGCCCTCGGACTGGGCCAGCGCAACGCCGTGCTCGCGCTCTACGGCTTCTCCGGCGCGATGGGCATGCTCGCCTACCTCATGGACGCCGTGCCCAACACCTACCGCTTCATCCTGCTTGTCGTCGCCGCCTTGATTATCCTGCTTGGTGTGGCAGCTTTGCGTCGGTTGGAGAAAGGAGTCAAAGATCGTTGATCTCCGCGGGCCGACCGTCAACCACAACATGCAGGATTCATTCGTCTCGAAGACCGACATCCCCCTAAATCCCCCTTCAAAGGGGGACTTTGAAACACAGAAACCGCGCCGTTTTAAGTCCCCCTTTGAAGGGGGATTTAGGGGGATGTCGGTCTTGCGCGAAATCCCATATCGTCCCACGCAACCTTGTCCTGTGGCCCAGGCGAATTTCCTTCCCCATATTCGCCCGCGATGCGTATAATACGCGGTCATGACTGTCAACTGGGCAAAATTGGGCGATCTCGGGCCGTCGGAAATCACGCCGATGGTGCGGCAGTATCTCGCCGCCAAGGCGGAGTGCAGCGATTCACTGCTCTTCTTCCGCATGGGCGACTTCTATGAGCTGTTCTTCGAGGACGCCGTGGAGGCCGCCGAACTGCTCGGGCTCACGCTCACCTCGCGCGACAGCACGGACAAGGAGGCGCGCATTCCCATGTGCGGCGTGCCCTTCCGTGCCGTTGACACCTACGTCGCCCGCGTGATCAAGGCCGGACGCACCGTCACCATCTGCGACCAGATGGAGGACCCAAAACTCGCCAAGGGCATCGTCAAGCGCGGGGTGGTGCGCACCATCACCCCCGGCACGGTTATGGAGCCCGACCTGCTCGACGAGCGCGCCAACAACTATCTTGGCGCCATGATCGCCGAGGGCGACGCGGGCGCGCTGGCCTTTGTCGATGTGACCACGGGCGAGGTGATCGCCGCGCAGTTGGATGCCGCCGTGGAGCGGGTCTTCGCCGACGAGTTCACCCGCATGGCGCCTGTGGAGGTGCTCCATTCCGACGAAATCGACGCCGCCTTTCTGGCGCGCATGAAACGGAACTTTCCCGGCATCACCTTTACGGCCCGGCCGGCGGACCGCTTTGACGCGGAACTGTCCGAAGACCTGGTGCTGGCCACCTGGGGCCTGGGCACGCTCAAGGGCGTGGGGCTCGACGACGCGCCCGCCGCCACGGGCTGCCTGGGTGCGCTGCTGTCCTACGTGCGCGAGACGCAGCGCGACTGCGCGCCGCGACTGCGCCTGCCCCGCCGCTACAGCCCCTCGGGCTACGTGGTGCTCGACGGCAACACGCAGCGCAACCTCGAACTTGTGGCCACGGCCACCGGCGCACGGCGCGGCACGCTGCTGTCCGTCATCGACCGCACGCTGACCAGCATGGGCAGCCGCCGCATGCGCGACTGGCTGTTGCACCCGCTGGTGGACGCGGGCGAAATCGGGCGGCGGCAGAACGCCGTCGCCGAACTGGTGGACCGCGTCGATCTGCGCATGGCCCTGCGCGACACGCTGCGCGGCATCGCCGATCTGGAGCGGCTCACGGGCCGCATCACGTCCCGCACGGGCAACGCGCGCGACGTGCGCGCGCTGGGCGCGTCGCTCGAGCGCATGCCCGCGCTGCGCGCGCTGCTGGCCGACGTCGGGTCGGAAATGCTCGCCGCGCTCTGCGGCGGGATCGACCCGCTCGAGGACGTGACCGGAAAGATCGCCGCCGCGGTGGTGGACGAGCCGCCGCTGTCGCTCAACGAGGGCGGCATCATCCGCGACGGCTACAGCGCCGACCTGGACCGCCTGCATGGGTTGGTCCGTGGCGGCCAGGACTGGATTGCCCAGTTGCAGCAGGACGAGCGCCTGCGCACCGGCATCGCCAAGCTCAAGGTCGGATACAACCGTGTCTTTGGCTACTATCTCGAAATCAGCCGCGGCCAGGCCGACAGCGTGCCCGCTGACTACCAGCGCAAGCAGACCCTCGCCAACGCGGAGCGCTACGTCACCCCGGCGCTCAAGGAGCGCGAGGAGGAGATGCTCACGGCACAGGAGCGCATGCACTCGCTGGAATACGATCTGTTCTGCGCGCTGCGCGACGCCGTCTCCGCCGAGGCCCGGCGCATCCAGCAGACGGCGGACGCCGTCGCCGCGCTCGACACGCTGATCTCGCTGGCCGAAGTGGCCACCGCGCGCGACTACTGCAAGCCCGAGGTGGGGGACTTCGGCGAAATCCGCATTCGTGACGGGCGTCATCCCGTGGTCGAGGACCTGATGAAGACCGGCGAGTTTGTGCCCAACGACACCGTGCTCGACCCCGCCGCCGCGTCCATGCTCATCGTCACCGGACCCAACATGGCCGGCAAGTCCACCTACCTGCGCCAGGCCGCGCTTATCACGCTGCTCGCGCAAATAGGCTCCTTCGTGCCCGCCGCCGAGGCGCGCATCGGCGTGGTGGACCGCATCTTCACCCGCGTCGGCGCGTCGGACAACCTCGTGCGCGGCGAGTCCACCTTCATGGTCGAGATGATCGAGACCGCCGCCATCCTCAACTCCGCCACCGAGCGCAGCCTGCTCGTGCTCGACGAGATCGGCCGCGGCACCAGCACCTTCGACGGCATCAGCATCGCCTGGTCTGTGGCCGAGCACATCCATGACAACACCCGCGCAAGAACGCTCTTCGCCACGCACTACCACGAACTGACCGAACTGGGCACCAAGCTGGAGCACGCCAAGAACGTCAACGTGGCCGTGCGCGAATACAGTGGCCGCGTCGTGTTCCTCTACCGCATCGTGGACGGCGGCGCCGACCACAGTTACGGCATCCATGTGGCCCAACTCGCCGGCCTGCCCCCGTCCGTCATCACCCGCGCCCGCACCATCTTGGAATCGCTCGAAACGGGCAATCCCGCACCCGCCGGAATGCCCGAGCAACTGTGGCTCTTCGGCCCCCCCGCCGACACCGGCCCCACGGCCGTCGAACTCGAACTCCAGAAGATCGATCCCGACGCGCTCTCCCCCCGCGAGGCCCAAAACCTCATCTACCACCTAAAGCACCTCGCCAACAAGCCCCGCAAAGGCGGGAAAAAGTAAACGCGGCATCCTGCCGTTTTCTTCTTGCGCCTCAGTCTTGCACGACGCGAACGGGTCTCAAAGTCTCCTCCACTTCCACTCCCGAGCGCGCAAATCTTTCCAAAGCCTTGAGGGACAGGGCCAGCCAAGACTCAACTGCGCAACCACGGTTGGAATCCTGGTTTGATTTCAAGAGCCGGGGTGTCCCAATATCGTTGACGATGAGCAATCGGAAACAATCGCCAAGGCCGTTTGGGCGCGAGCAGGCAGCTTCTCATGCCGCTCCCGACATTTGGCCCGGTCTGGCGCTTGTTTCGAACGGGCCTGTTCTCGGACAGAACGGACGCATCATTGAAAGGGCAGACGAATGGCTAATTCCTTCTACGTGGGTCTTGCAGGTGCCGTCATTCTTGTGGTCGTGGGCATTGTCCTGGTCGTGGTCGGCCGCAGGCGGCGCGAACTCAGGGCACTCATACAGCAGACTCCCGTGGTGCCGATCGCCCAACTTGGCGCCGGCCAATATGCGGCGGTATGCGGTGTGGCTGCGGCGTCAGACCTCGCGCTGACGGCGCCGTTCGCGGACATTCCCTGCGTGTGTTACAGCTACAGTGTCGAGGAGCGCGTCCGCGAACTGAACAACGGGCGCGAGACCGAAAGCTGGCGGACGGTGGACCACAGGACCGAACGCACAGCATTCACCGTCACCGACGCGACCGGCAGCGCGAGGGTCAATCTGGCCGGGGCCACACTGGACATGATTCACGTAAAGTCGGGGTACCTCTCCCAATGGGCGCCGTCGGCGGGCGGTATTCTCGGCCAGGTGTCGGAATTGCTGACCGACATTGCGATGTTCAGCGGAGAGATGCCGATGGTGAAGGTCACTGTGTCCGCGATTCCCCTGAACAGCGAGGTGTACATCCTTGGCGAGATCCAGTGCGACCAGAGCGGTCACCCCGTGGTGGCAAAGGGGAACAAGGCACTCTTTGCAAGCGCGCGTTCAAAGGAACAGGTCGTGCGCAGCATGGGCATATCCTCGTTGATCTTTCTTGCTCTCGGCCCAATGCTCGGCGTTGCCGGCATTGTCCTGGGCTGGTATGCACTGACGGGCCGTCTGGCCGGGCATCATTGAAATGCCGGCATGCCGGATTAGGCCGGCCCGAAGTGGTCGAAGCCGCGGCGGCCCGGTTCCTGGCCGTCGAGATGGATGCCGCACCAGCCTGAGTGGACATCGCCGACGACGGTGAGCGGCCGTCCGAAGCGGGCGGCAAAGTCATGGCAGATGCCGTGGGCAAGGGTGGGGTCGAGGGCGACGGCGAGTTCGTAGTCCTCGCCGCCGGAGAGGGCGAGGCATTCGAGGGGTTCGCAGAGCGCGCTGTCGAACCCGTTGAGCGCGGGGGCGAGGGGGACAAGATCGGAATCGACGTTGATCCCCACCTTGCTGCGCTCGGCTATGTGGCCAAGATCCTGGAGCAGTCCGTCGCTCAGGTCGATCATGGCGTGGACGCCCGCGCGGGCGACAAGCCACCGCCCCTCGGCAAGGCGCGGCACGGGCCGCAGATGGGCCTGTATGAGTGGCGCGGCCTCGATGCCGCGCTGAAGCGCGAGCAGGCCCGCGGCGGCCATGCCGGGAAATCCGGTGACGGCGACGGCGTCGCCGGGCAGCGCGTCGGCGCGGGTGAGATAGCGCCCGTCCACGGCCTCGCCAAGCACGGAGATGTCGATGCCTATCATGGACTGCGAGGCGGTCGTGTCGCCGCCGACCAGCGCGGCGCCGCAGGACTCCACCGCCTCGGCGATGCCGGCGCAAATCGCCTCGATGACGGCGCAGTCCGAGTTGGCGGGACAGGCGACGGAGGCGAGCACATAGCGCGCGTCGCCGCCCATGGCGGCGATGTCGCTGATGGCGCTGACGGCGGCTTTCCAGCCAATGCTGTGCGGCGACGCCCAGTCGCGGCGGAAGTGGACGCCCTCAACGGACGCGTCGCAGGTGGCGAGCAGCAGGGCGTTGCCGAAGCGAAGCACGGCACAGTCGTCGCCGACACCCTCAACGACGCCGGGGGTACGCTTCAGTCCGCGCGTCACGCGGTCGATCAGTCCGAACTCGCCGATTTCGCGCAGGGTGGCCATGATTATCCCTCCAGTTCCCGCCATGCCTGGGGCAGCGCGTCAATGACGTCCCCCGCGATCATGGCCCTTGACGTCATGCGCAGGGCGGCAATGTCGCCCGCAAGACCGTGGGCGTACACGCCCACGCACGCCGCGTTGAAGCTGTCCATGCCCTGCGCCAGCAGCGACCCGATGATGCCCGTGAGCACATCCCCGGAGCCGCCTGTGGCGAGCCCGGGGCCGCCGGTGGGACAGCGGGCGGCGCGCCCGTCGGGCGCGGCCACGATGGTCCCGTGGCCCTTGAGCACCACCACCGCGTCCCATGCCGCGGCGGTGGCCACGGCGGTCTCTGCGCGCGCATGGTTGATGTCCGCGGTGGACAGGCCGGTGAGGCGGGCCATTTCGCCCGGATGGGGGGTGAACACGCGGGGACCGGCGGGGCCATTCCCACCAAAGCCCCCAAACGCGCCCGCAAGGGCGAGGGCGTTGAGCCCGTCGGCGTCCACCACCATGGGGACGGGGCATGACTCCGCCATCTCTCGGGCGAAGAGTGCGGTTTCCGGATGCAGTGACAGGCCGGAACCGAGCGCGACGGCGTCCCTGCCGCGCGCAAAGGCAAGCGCCTGGGCCAGCCCGGCATGGGCGAGACTTTGCGCCTCCGTGGCTGGCAGCACCAGCGTCATCGTCTCGCGCAGCGAGACGGCGAAAATGTCGGCAAGCGGCTTGGGCACACCCAGCGTGACGAGACCGGCGCCGGACCTGCAGGCCGATTCACACACGAGCCGGGCCGCACCGGTGAACCCGCGCGATCCGGCCAGCACGAACAGGTGGCCAAAGATCCCCTTGTGCCCTTCCTCCGGCCGCGCCGGCAGCAGGGCGGATATGGCGGCGGCGTTCATTGCTTCAAGCATGCTTTTTTTGCCCCGGATTCCGGCGCTGTACTAGAAGTACAGCACCGTTGACAGATACAGCGAGTGCTGATCCACATCGGCGGAGGTTCGGTACAGGCCAAAGGTGTCCTGCCGGACATGATCGCCCCAGCGGTACACGTAGGCCAGATCGATATTGACGCGGTTCTTGATAAGCACGCCTGCTCCGAGGGAGACGCCGTAATAGTCGTCGGGCCTGCCGTCGCCCCGACCGAGACCGAAGAGCGTGCTCGGACGGTGGCTGGCGGGTTCTGGATCGTAGAACACACCGGCGCGCAGGCTGGGCAGATAATCCTGCTTTGGTTTGGCCGGGTTGACAAAGACATACTCCGCGCCCAGGCGGACCGTCCATGTGGCGTCGATGGCATTGTCGCTCCGCGGCAACCCCGTAACCCCTGAAATGACCTGCCGGTTGAGGCTTCGGTTGTGCGGGTCGCGGATGACGAAATCGTTCCAGTCGCGGCGCGTGACATCGAGCGCAACCGTCAGCTTGTCATCGGCAAAGCGGTAGGCCGCGCCGGCGCCGATGGCGTCGGGGAAGGTGATTTCCTGCGAACGCCGGTCGGTGGTCATGCCGAATCCGGCCGGGCTGACGCTTGTGCGGACGGACTGGATGTACTCCGCGTCGGCGTTGAGCCGGGTGTGGTAGACCATGCCCAGGCTGAGCCGGTCGTTGGGCTTGTACAGCGTGCCGAAGGTGAAGTTCACACCCTGGAAATCGCGGTATTTCTCCTCCATCTGGAAATGAATCCAAGAAGTGGGCAGAAACGCGCCGTTGAGCATGAGCCGACGCCGCTCCTCGGTGGTGATGGTCCATTCGTTGTCGGGAAGCAGGGAGTGGCTCCAGATGTTGGCCACCATGCCCACGGACAGTTCGTCGGTGATCTCGAAACCGAAAGCGGGTGAGATCGCGCCCAACTGGCCGCGCTGTTTGTAGTTGACGTCGCTGAACAGGCCGGCGATGTTGTCGCCGCCGAGTGCTGCGTTGTCGCGGTAGTTCAGGTGCAGGTTGCGGTCGAAATCATACTTGCGCTGGTAGTTGAGGCTGAGCACGAAATTGCGCCCGCCCAGCGTCCACGGCACGGGCCACACCGCGCTCATGTAATTGATGCCGTTGAAGGAGGCGTTCTGGCCGCCGTCCAGTTCAGGGTGGGCGAGGGACCGATAATTCTCGCTATACCAGCGGAAGTCGTAGACAAGGGAGAATTCGGGGCGTTCGAGCTGGGTCAGCCCGCCGGGGTTCCAGGACGCGGCGGTGGCGTCGTCGGCCACAGCGACGAACGCGCCGCCCATGCCGATGGCGCGCGCGCCGCTTCCCACGACGTTGGGCGACGACGTGATGTTGACCGACTGCCCCCACGCGGCCGACGCCGCGACGAGGAACAGCACGGCCAGACTACATGGTAACGGCCGGCATGCCCTTTTCAATGGCGGCACCCTCCTGCTTCGTCTCAACGGTTTTGGCGCGCGTGCCCGAATCGCCCGCGCTCTCGACGCGCGCGCGGCCCACGGGCACGAATTCGGCCGGGGCGAGCACCTCGCCCGTCTTTTCATCCAGCCACGGCGGCGATTCGCTGACCACGAGCAGGTACGCGCCGGGGCGCACACCGTCCTCGCGGGTCCAGTTTATCAACAGTTCCGAAGCGCCGCCCGTGCCGCGCACGGCGGTCACTTCGCCCGAAAGCCGCGGGAATGCCTGTCCAAGCTGCGCGGCAAGGGACGCGCAGCACTGGTCTATCGCCGCGGCGTCGTTGCGGTCCGGCACGAAAGCGTCGATGACCGTGACAATCTCCGATGTCTCGGTGCTGATGACGCGGGCTTTGACCTCCACGCCCTTCTCGTCGCGCGGGAACGCCTCGCCGACCATGAAGACCTGCGCGTTGGTGAGTCTGCCCAGCGCAATCGCCTGGTCGGGATCGGCCAGCGCGGAGGCAAGCTGCTGCTCGGTGAGCACAGCCTGCAGGTTTGCGCGGTCAAGCAGGCGGAAACGGCCCGCGGCGGCAAGTTTGCCCTCGGTTCCGGCGCGCAGCCGCGCCACGAGCGCGTCCTCCAATCCAGCGCCGGAGAAGGCCAGCACGGCAATGGGCATGCGCGATTCGGGCGCGTCGAGCCGCACCGGCCGCACCTCCACGTCGACAGATTTGTCGAGTATGTGTCCGCCCGTGTCCTCGGCATGCACCGCCACGGCAACGCGGCCCACGCCGTCTTTCAGCGCGGCATCGTCGATGGCTATGCGGCGGTTGAAGCTTTCCTTGGGCGCACCGGTCAACTGGTCGAAGGGTTCGCCGTTGATTAGCAGCGACTTCATCGGGCTGGACGAGACCACCTCGCCGGACACCGTGAGTGTGCGGCTGTGCCGGTAGGGCTTGTCCGCCTGGGGCGACTTGAGCCGGATCTCGCCGCCCGCCGCCGCTTCCGGCGCGGCGGCCTGCGCGAGCATGCGCATGGCCGACGTGCCGCCGTCGGCGGACGCGAACACGAGCGCGTCTTCGCCGCGCCGCTGGCGTTCCAGCCACAGTTTTGCCTGGCGCGAGGCGGGGTCGCCCTGGAACACCTTGATGGCGGTGCGCGTCTCGTTGCCCACCGTGTCGCGCGCGGCCACAACAAAGAGGTTCTCGCCCCCGGCGAGGGGCAGTTCCGTGTTGAAGTTCAGGCGCGGCACACCGGGGGATTCGGCCAGGATGCGCTTGTCGCAGTCCACCCGTGTCACGCCGTTCTTGTCGGCCGAGGCCCCTTCAAGGATGATGGTATGGTCCGGTGTCACCGTCGGCTCGATGGGCGTGAAGATGCCGAGCGTGGGGCCGGTGAGATCAACAGTGACTTCGACCTTGGTCGTCGTCTCCTTGCCCGCCAGGTTCTTTGCCATCAGCGTGACCGTGTTCTTCCCCTCTGTCAGCGGCACCTTCTCCTTGGCCTTCACCTCGGGCTTGCTGCCGCGCTGGGGCAGGACCTTGTTGTTGACGCGCACTTCCGCCACGCCCACGTCGTCCTTTGCGGCCAGTTCAAGCGGCAGGTCGCGTTCGGCGATGATGTGCTCGGCGGGGGCGACGATTCCCGGCGCGGATTCGTCCTTCAGCGAGCCCTGGGCGATGCGCGCCTTCTTCACCTCGTCGAGATAGTAATGGGCGCGGTCGGTGTCCACCGCCGTGAGCGACTCATTCAGCAGCCGCTCCGCCTCGTCGAACTTGCCCTGCTGGAAACAGCACACGCCCAGTTCGCGGCTGGGAAAGTATTCGACGAAATGGAGGCCGTAGGTGCGCGCGCGCCACGTGTCGGTTGATCGGCCGCGCAGCGCCTGCCGGAAGTCGGCGTCGGCTTCGGTGTAGAACTTGCCGGACAGGTAGGAGGAGCCGCGCTCGTAGTAGTTCCACCAGCGGCCGTGAAAGACGCCATTTGTTGCGCCATAGTCCACACCATCGCGCGTGCGCACCGACGCTTCATCGGACACACACCCCGCCACAGCGAGGACGCCAAGAATGAATCCTAACGCTATTCGTCTGACCATACCGCACCGTCCCTCGATTCAGACTTTCCCTAATATAACACTTTTGACGGCCGTTGTAAACCATAATTTTTTGCGGAAAAAAGTTTGGCCCCCATGGCCCCATTTCTCCGGAAATCTACGGGTGTGATTCACCATTCCGGGCACGGGTGCCTGTTTTCTGTTGAGGCGGGTGTTGCATACCCCCGCGCAGGGCGAAAACAGGATTCCAATCCCCTCAGGGCTAACCTTCCAGCAACTTGAGAATCTGCTGGAAGGGCAGCAGGGCGGCGGCCAGCTCATCGGTCTTGGGTGCGGACAGTTCAGGCAGCGTGGCTGCCCCGTGCAGGCGCAGGGTGAGCGCATCGGCGATGACCTGGGCCTGGCTGCGTTCCAACAGCGGGTCGGCCTCAGCGCGGGCGAGCGCGTCGAGCGCGGTCCATGCCTGATCAACCGCGCCGAGCACGCGGGGCCAGTTCACCCATTCGGGTGCGGCACCCTTTTCCAGAAGGGTTTTGGCGAATTCGCGGGATTCGAGGCGGCAGAGCCGTTCGCGTTTGCCTTTGATGGCGCGCACGAAGCCGGAGAGCGCCATGTCGTCCAAGGCGTCATGGACGGTTTTTTGGGCATAGTGGGTTTCGGCGGCGATGCGGCGCGGATAGCCGAAGGGGTGGGTCATGAGGAAAAGGAGGATTTCGCAGCGCGCATTGACGCCGAGCAGCGCCCGCAGCCGGGTGAGCGCAACGCCCCTGCCCGTCGTGCGGAAACCGGAATGGCCGCGCAGCAGCGCGGGGCCGCGCAGCAGCCCGGCGTGGAGGAAATCGGGGTCGGGCTCGCCCAACACGGGCAGTGGCCGCCCGTCACGGCCGAGAAACAGGGGCACGGGGTCCGATGCGGAGGGCTTGGCGGGGCACAGGCTATCCCAGCGCCGCTGCTTGGTGCGTTTGGCAAGAAACCGGGCCACCCCGGCCAAGACCGCCGTGCCCGTGCAGGGTTCCTGTCCCACAATGGTGCGCAGACGCTGCACATTGACAAAGCGCTCGTACTTCACGAGCCAGTCCAGCGCCTCGTCGAAGAGGCGCGCGTCGTACCGTCCGCAGGCGCACAGGAGCATCAACGCCGCTTCCGGGTCTGCGAAATGGCGGTGTGTCTGGCCGCCATACCCGGCCACGCCCAGCGCCGACCATTGGAGCCAGAGAAATCCGAGCATGCCGTCAAGGACGCCGCCGCTATATTCTTTCAGCGATGTTGCCATAACCGAGATACCCCAGCAGGCCGGTCAGTGTTTTATGAAAAGCGGGATCGGGTTTTCGGGCCATCGCCCACCGCGCCGCCTGTTCGAGTTCGTCAACCGTGGGCGCCAGCGCAAGCAGGTCGTCCAGATGACGGCCACCCACATTGGCCGCCGCCAGCAGCTTGAAATGAATCTGGTCCAGGCGCCCAACAAAAAACACCCGCAAATGGCTGCCATACTCACGGCAAACCATGCGGTGTTCGATGCCCTCGGGCAGACCCCGCTGAAACAGGCCGTTCTCCCGCGCACTGGGCTCGTTGTTCAGCCAGTTGTCGGGCAAACCAAGGGTTCTTGCCGCGCGATCCGCCGCCTCGATCAGGTCCTCAGGCAGCGGAACGGGTGCCACGAGTTCCCTTTCATCATCCATAAAGGCAAGAATGTCAACATCTTGCGTCGTTCTGGTGCGGAGCCCCCGGGCGAGCAGGGCCGCGCCGCCGCACACGACAAGATTCATGGGCGGGGCATGCTGCAAACGCAGGTGCCCCCCGAGCAAACGCAACGCCTTGTCGAGTTCGTTGGAGCCTATATTCATGCCTTTATCCACTTGTACTGAGTGGTTAAAGTATACATAGCGGCCGGGAAAGGGTCAACAAAATCCATTTGGACATAAAATGCGTTTGGACTGGGGGCCATGGACGGTATGGGCGGTATGGGGAAAGTGGCTGCAGCGGGCGCCGAAGAATTCCTGCGCTGTCCATTACGTCCATTCAGTCCATGCCGTCCATCATCTCGTCCATGGAACTGTGCGCTTGCACAAGAAGCGGGCGTCGTCCCCGTTTACTGTTTCTTCTCCGTCGCGCCTTCCTCCTCTTCCGGTCCGTTGGGGAACATGCAGCACGGCAGGGAGGAAATGCGCTCGCAGGTGTCGATGGGGCAGGTGCAGGGCGGGGGACAGGCGGCGGTGTCGATGATTTGCTGGTTCATGTCCAGCGCCGGCTGGTCAGAGGTTTCCATGCCGACGCGCCGCGCAGGCACGCCCGCCACGGTGGCGTGGGCCGGCACGGACTTGAGCACCACGGCGCCGGCGGCAACCTTGGCCCCCTCGCCAATCTCGATATTGCCCAGAATCTTGGCGCCGGCGGCGATAAGCACGCCGTGGCGCACCTTGGGATGACGGTCGCCCCATTCCTTGCCGGTTCCGCCGAGGGTCACGGCGTGCAGCATGGACACATTGTCCTCGACCACGGCCGTTTCACCAATGACCACGCCGGTGGCGTGGTCGATGAAGACGGCGCGCCCTATCCGCGCGGCCGGGTGAATGTCGACGGCAAAGCGCTCCGAAATGCGGCTTTGCAGGAACAACGCCAGATGGATGCGGTCCTGGTTCCAGTAGAAGTGGGCGATGCGGTAGGCCTGGAGCGAAAGGTACCCCTTGAAGTAAAGCAGGGGCTGGCAATACATGCGGCAGGCAGGGTCGCGCTGGCGCACCGCCTCAATGTCCGCCCGCGCGCAGGCGCCCAGTTCCGGGTCCGCCTGGTGCGCCTCCTCCATCAGGTCGCGCAGCGACAGCGCCGGGAGCGTCACGCTTTCCAGTTTGTGCGCCAGAACGAAACACAGGGCGTCTTCGAGTGTCTTGTGGCTCAGAATGGAGGAATGCAGAAAACTCGAAAGCATCGGCTCGCGCCAGACGCCTTCGGCCGCCTCGCTTCGAATCGTCTCCCAAATCACGTCCCGGGGGATGTCGCTTGTCATGCAGAAAATGCTCCCTTTCCGGCAGGAAAGACGCGGACTGACCGCGTCCCGATGCGCCGGAATCCGCATAGGATAGCATGAGGAACAACCGCTTGGGGAAAAACCATACCTTCAGGGTCTAGGGTCTTGGGTCTGGGGTCTCCTCCCACCAGACCCCAGACCCAAGACCCCAGACCCTGAAGGATGCGGCATTTCACCCCAAAATGTTACTATTGCGCCATGAACCTGCCAAATCAACTTACGATGGCCCGATGCGTGCTTGCGGTGTTCTTTGTGGTGTTCATGTCGTTTGACCACACCGGCTCCTACGCGCTGGCCTATGCGCTGTTCGACGCGGCGGCCATCACCGACTACTACGATGGCAAGATCGCCCGCGCGCGCAACCTGATCAGCAACTTCGGCAAACTCATGGATCCCGTTGCCGACAAGGTGCTCATGGTGGCGGCGTTTGTGATGATGATGCGGATGCCTGAACTGCATCTGCCCGGCTGGACCGTGGTGGCGATACTGGGGCGCGAGTTCCTGATTACCGGCGCGCGGTCGCTGGCCGCGTCCGAAGGCATTGTGCTCCCGGCCAACGTCTACGGCAAGGCCAAGACGGTCATCCAAATGGTCTTTGTGTTCGTGTTCCTGGCGCTGGCGATTCTCAACCGCCTCCTTTTCGGCGGGGAGCATCTCGGATGGCTGCGGTTCTGCTCGATGTGGGGCATTATCGCCGTCTCCGTGTACACGGTGTGGTCGGGCGTGCAGTTTGGATGGGCCAACTGGAAGGCGCTCAAGCTGCATGGCGCCGCCTGAGCCATCGGCGTTCAACCTGTGACACATGCCGGGGAGCGGCAGCCGGGGGCGGCTTGTGACAAACAGTCAGGATGTCGCGTGAAGGTGTCTGATCCGCCTTTGCGGGACATCGCGAGGTAGTTTCTGATGAAATGCGAAGGCCCCTCGCGGGCCATAATTGATCTCGACGCGTATGCGCACAACATGGGCGTGATCCGCAGCTTTGCCGGGCCGCGCCGCGGCGTCATCGCCGTCATCAAGGCGGACGCCTACGGGCACGGTGCCGTGCCGGTGGGCCGCGCCGCGCTGCGGGCCGGCGCGGCCATGCTGGGCGTGGCCACCGTGCAGGAGGCGGTACTTCTCCGCGAGGCGGGCATCGACGCGCCCATCCTGGTCATGGTCAACCCCCACGCAGACGAACTCGATTTGATTGTCGAGCACCGGCTGACGCTGATGGTCTCGGACATTGCCACGGCGCGGCAGCTCGGCGAACTGGCGTGCGAGGCCGGCCGGGTCAGCACGATCCACTGCAAGGTGGACACGGGCATGGGCCGCCAGGGCTTTGCCGCCGACGAGGCGGCCGGGGCGCTTCAGGCCATCTCGCGCATCACCCATGTCGACATCGAGGGCATCGCCACGCACTTCCCGTCGTCGGACGCGCCCGAGGACCCGTTCACGCTCGGCCAAATCAAAACCTTCAGGCAGGTGGTGCGCCAGATTGAAAAGATCGGCGTGCCCTTCGAGTTCGCCCACGCGGCCAACAGCGCCGCCATCATCAACTACGCCGACAGCCTCTTTGACGCCGTGCGGCCGGGGCTGATCAGCTACGGGCTCTGGCCCATGCCCGAAACCTCGGAGCGCTCACCGCTGCGCCGCGCGCTGCGCTGGGAAACACATGTGGTGCAGGTGCGCGAGCTGCCCGACGGCGCAAGCATCAGCTACAACCGCACCTTCACTGCCAACGGCCCGGTCCGCACCGCCGTGCTGCCTGTCGGCTACGCCGACGGCTACCGCCGCCACCTGTCCAACAATGCCGACGTGCTCATCCGCGGCCGGCGCTGCCCCGTGCGCGGCAGCGTGTGCATGGACCAGACCATCGTCGATGTGAGTGCGCTGCCCGGGGTGCGCTGCGGCGACACGGCCGTGCTGATTGGCTCCGATGGCGACGAGACCGTCACCGCCGAGGAACTGGCGCGCCGCGCCGGCACCATCTCTTACGACATCCTCACCGGCATCGGAAAGCGGGTTGTCCGCGAGTATGTCGGCGGGGAAGGGGAATAGGACCGGCCATGGCCGAACACTATCTCGTTGACGGCTACAACGTGGTCCACCACTCCTCGCTGCTGCGGCCGCTCGCCATGAAGAATTTCGAGGCGGCCCGCGAGACCTTCGTCGAGAAGCTGGTCGGGTTCTGCCTCGCCACGCGCCACCGCGTCACCGTCATTTTCGACGGCCGCGACCAGTACGCGCGCATCCACGACAGCCAAAGCGCGCGCGGCGTACCCGGACTGGACATCGTCTACTCCCCGGATCATCTCTCGGCGGACGCCGTGATCGAGCGCATGGTCTACGCCGCGCCCAAACGCCTCGAATGCATCGTGGTCAGCAACGACAACAGCCTGCGCAACCTGTGCCGCGGCCTCGGCTCCATGTCCATGGACGCCGACCACTTCATCAAGTCCGTGCGGGAGCAGCAGGGCCAGTTGCGCGAGGGGCTCGCCATGCACAGCCGCAACGCCGCCCAGCCCAACCTGCTCGAAGACCGCCTCGACGCCTCCACCATGGAGGGCCTCAAGGCGCTGCGCGACAAGCTCGAGAAGAAGAAACCAAGGCGGTAGTTCGTTCGGGACGGAACCCGGGACTTCAACAGGTTGAACGCGCCAATTTGGGCCATTATCCTGTGAGCGGGTCCCGGCGACGCAAGACACCAGAAAAGGAGGATGTCAACATGACCTCTCTCGGTTCCTATCGCGCTATTGACATCATTTGCGCGCTGTTCCGCTGGGTGGGTTTTGCCTTGATCCTGACAAGCATTGCCTTGGCTTTGTATTCGGCGACTGCGCCCTACAGCGGGTCACTGGCCCTGTTGCCGCTGGCGCTCGGCGCCGCCGGGAGCAGTCTCTCGCTCCTGCTGAGTGCGGACCTGCTGCGCCTGATCGCGGACAGCGCGGTGAGTCTGCGCGGCATCCACGAGGAACTGGCCAAGATTGCAGGGCGGGTGGACGACCCGCACCGCTAGAAACGAACAGGGATGTGCCTATGGTTTTCAAAACCATCCCTGCCGGCGCTGCAATCCCCAGAGGCGGGTTGCCGTACTACAGCAGCCGCTCCAAATCCTCGTTCGGGATATCCAGCGGGCGGACGTAGCGAATCTCGCCCGCGTTCATGTCGTAGATTTCCATCATCGGCCCCTCGGGCAGGCCCGCCTCCGTAACATAACGGCCCAACGCCGGATACACCCGCATCGCGCCGACCATGATGGACATCCGTCCGCGGAACGGGAAACGCACCACCACCGCCCGGCCCCCCGGCAGCAGTGACATGCGGAACGGCAGCGGCGTGTTCATCAACCCCTCCGCCTTGTCCGTCGGCAGGATGCAGCCGCCCAGACTGCGGAGCTGGTCCTTGGCCACCTGGCGCGGATTGTCGAAATAGAGCCCGAAGCCGAGTTCCGGGGCGGCACCGCAAAGGTCGTTCACTGCGCTGCACACGCCGTCGCACACGGGGCCGATCAACTGGTAGGGGCCGGAATGGGTGTTGTAGGCAATCCACATCGGCTCAAGGGTCTGTGTCTCCGGTTTGAGCGGGACAAACGCGCCAAAGCGCCGCGCAAAGTAGTACAACCCGGCAATGTCGCCCCCAATCACCCCAATCACCACGATGACAATCACCACGTTCATGGACATGACCGCCTCCTGTCTCGAAATGTGCGCGTGCTTCTCTCCCAGAAAAATACCCCATTGCCCGCACAAACTGCAAAGAGGTGTTTGGTTCAAGGCCATGGACGAAATGGACGATATGGACTGTATGGACCGTATGGACCATATGGACCATATCTTCGCCCTCCGTCCATTCCGTCTATTCCGTCCATCTTGTCCACCAGGCTCACCCGCCGCGCCGGTGCTTCTTGAAGAACTCCCAAATGATCCGGGTGGCGTCCGGTTCGGGCGCGGTCGCGCCGACAATGAAACTGGGATACCAGTTCTTGTGCCCGGCCCAGGTGTGCCCGCCGCCGCCTATCTCGTACAGCAGCACCTCCCGCGCCGGATCGCAGGACCATGTCCACCTCTTCACGGAGAATTCGTCCCCCATGGCGGCGTAGGGCAGCATTTCTGCCGTGGGCGTGTCGCCGCATCCGTTGCGCCTGGCCCAGAAGGCCGCATTTGCCTGCGCCGACAGGAAGGTGACATTCCGCCCCGGCCCCGCGTTTGTGTTACCGCCGTTGAACGGAATGACAGGGTCCTTTGTGCCGTGCAGGAGCAGCACGGGGATGGGCGTTTTCACCGGCCAGGTTGCCGCCCAGTCCGTCGTCATGCTGCCCATGACCGGCGCAATAGCCGCGAGCCGGTCGCTTATGCACGCGAAATACTGCACCATCATCCCCCCGGCAGACGGCCCGGTGGCGTAGATGCGATCCGGGTCTATCTTGAAGCGCGCCGAGACGCTGTCGATTAGCGCATTCAGAAACGCCACATCATCTGGCGTGTCCTTGCCCCAGACGTTCCACACCCGCCAGCGCCCCTGCGGGTAAACGACCACAAAGCCCTCGGCGTCCGCCACAGCGTCGAAATTGCTCAGGGTCTGCATGCCCTTGTCCGTGTCGCTGAACTGGTGCAGCGCCAGCACCAGCGGCACCGCGCCCTTGCCGTCGATGTTTGCGGGCGCGTGCATCCGGTAATGGCGCGTCATGCCGTTCACCTGAATCGACTCATCACAACGGATGCAGCCCGCCGTCACCGCCGCCGCCGCAGCCAGCGCCGCCAACCCGGCCAGTGTGCCCAGCCCCGCCCAACGCAATCGCTTTCTCATGACAGATTCTCCCGTGGCAACAAGGCCCGCGGCTTCCCAAAAGTAATGACGGAAACGACTTGAAGGACCCAAGGGACGCTCGTGTTCCCCAAGACTAACATTCAGTCCCGTCTTTTTCGTCCTGTCTGTCCTTTGCGTCCTTTCTCCAAGAGTCGGCGCTACTGTGGAGGATAAACCCTGCTGAACATGGATTCCTTGCCCAACACATCCTTGGGCATGTGAATCCACGCGCCGACACCGTTGACCAGGGATTGCCCGTTCAATGCCAACGGTCCCGTGCCCGTGCCCATTACATACCCGTTCTTCTCGTCCAGCAGGACCATCGCGGGCCAGGTCTTGTTGAATTCAAAGTCCAGACTGAATCCGTCGCCTTTTACGTTCACCTTTACCGGCGTCTTGATCTCCTGCCTCGGAAACACGGTTATGAGCCGTTTCCCCGCCGTCGGGGTGACCATCACACGCCAGACACCGCTTTCTGCCGTTAGTTTCACGTCGGGCGCGATGCCCGCCATCGGCGCGGCGGAAAGATAGAGGTTCTGCTTCGGGTCGGCGGTAATTCCCGGATCCTCCACGAAAATGTCTTTGCCCTTCAGCGTTTCCCAAGGCTCGGGCGTCCAAAGAAGTGCGCCCTTGCCTATATCGCGGCGGTACAGTTTCAACCCGGCAGGATTCTCAATCTCTTTAGCGTCAATCACGTTAACCACCGGCACCGGCGATCCGGCGGGATGTGTGGTCTCGCTTTCGAACTTCACGCCGCACAGGCTCTCCAAGCGTTCCGGTTTGCGCGCGCCGTCGGGGCCGATGGACGGATCGCCCGACAGGTACACCACACTGCCGGCTTCGGCCAGCGCACGCAACTTGTCCAGCGTCGCGTTGGACATGGCATAGGCCATCGGCATGACCACCCACTTCGGCGGCTTCTGCAAAAGCCGGTCGAGGTGCGCCTCGTTGGCCGTGTCGTAGGGCGCGTTCACCGCCAGCAGGCATTCATGCGCGTTAATCAGCGTACTGTAAGCAAAGTCCTCCGGCGCGCCGGTCCGCCAACTGTCCGGCATGACAAACACCGTGTCGGCGGGTGTGTAGTCGATGCGCACAAACTCCGCCGCCTGGCGCAGCGCGCTGTACAGTTCCAGCACTGGCTTGGGCCGTAGCGGGTTGTTGTAACAGAGTCCCCATGGAAAGACGCGGTCCGGATCGTCCGCCCAGCACCAGTTCTGAATCTTGCTCACGCCCATCGCCAGCGCTGAATGTACCATCCACCACACCAACTGGTCATATTCCTCCGGCGTGCGCCGGAGGTGGTAGCCCGTGCCGCCATGATCGACGGTCCATGCGTCGTGCGTCTTCACGCCGAACTCGCCGATGTTTACCATCTTGTCCACGAGCCGCATGTCATTCCACTTGATGGTTGCCATCAGCCTGCCCAGATCGCGCTTGGGCGCGTCGAAATAGCCGAAATTCGCCGCATCCATCGATTCCATCGTCAGCCGGAGGTCTATGCCGTTGTAGGTGCGCTGGTAGTATTCCGCGGTTATGGGATGGTACTTGTAGACGGTGGGCTTCGAAGGAGCGTCTGGAACGAAATCGCTCACATCAGGTCGACGCTCTGACTTGTCAACCGCATGGATGGCGTCGCAGAGCCTGTTGACCCAGCGCCTTAGCAGCCGTGCCTTGAACTCGGCTACATCACGTGCCTTGGGATCATACCAAGACTGTGCTCCGCGGTCCGCAACCGGCAGCATTCCGTTATCGGACGGCACAATCTCTCTCCATGCGTCCTGGGCAGCAGCATCGGAGCCGTAACGCTCGTTCAAAAATGCATTCCATTCCCGGCGAAGGTCAGGCAGGTCTTTCATTTTAAGCTGGATGTCGCCGTTAAGGTAATAGATCAGGCCCTTGGTTTCCCTGTACCGCTGCGCGAATGCCGCACACATCGCCGCCTGCTTCTCCAATTCCTCATCAGTTACCGCAACGTCATGGCCAACAAGCAACCCGGCCATATATATGAGTTGGTTGTCGCGGGCTGTCTGGATGAGAGCATCCAACTGGCGCCATTGTTTCTCCGAATATGCGTAGTTCTCAGGCGTAAACTGGAGATTCTCAAACATGTCGAGACCGCACCGTCGCATTACCGTCAGGTCGCCGTCAGCCCCCCCAAAAAACGCGATGGTGTGGTTTGGAGAAAAGAGCATGCTGGCGTACGTATCGGTTCCAAAGAGGCAGGTGCCGTACTTGCAGCCTGTAGGCATTATGTCGCACCGACTCTCCAATAAGAAGGCATTGTTTTCAGCGCGCAATTGCGCATAACAGTCGCGGGGATGAGCAATGCCGCCAGGGGACGGAAACGGGTCCTCAACGCAAATGGGCGTTTCGGAATAGCCGACGCAAGGTCCGTCCGGACGCTTTTCTGGAATGGCTCCCCCCAACTGTACAGCCGCATAAGCCTGTCGGATTATCTTGTCCGGCACGATCCACGCATACTCCACCACAGCTGACTCGCCCGCCGGAAGCACCAAGGAGTTTTGGCCGAGCAAATTACGTTCAGCTCCCCTAAACCCTGCAAGAACCATGCAGTTCAGTTCTTCATGCCGCTCTAAGTGTGATGCGTTACTCACCCGCGCCCGAATTTTCACGGTTTCCCGCGGGTGGTAAAAGCTGGTGTCAGTGGTAACGTCGCGGAGAAAGAGACCGCGTTTTAGCAAGCCTGCCACCTCGATCCACTTGCTGTTTTGTCCATATTTGAAAAAATCAATCTGATCAGCTCCAAACAGCACCCAGGTGGACCCGGCAAACGGCCCCTCAAAATGGTGCACCATACCTGCGCGTGCAACGGAATAGTAGGGACTTCCTGCACCGGTGATTTGGGGATAGGGATACAGGCAATACCACCGGGCGAATCCAGCCAACTGCGCGGTGGCCTCATAGCCTTGGCCTGTTAAGGGATGTTCGGACTTGTCGCACGCCCCTTCGTACTTCTGGTCCGGACTGAACATCATCAACTGGTCCGGCTCGACGATGAGGCCGTCTTCGGGCTTGCCGTAGTGGGCGTTGATGCGGACCTCGCGGGGCATGGGCGCGCAGGTGACGTCGTCGATCCAGGCCGTACCGGCGGCGCGGAAGAAGCCCGCGCTGAATTCGACCCGCGCCGCGCCGGGTACGACATCGACCATGGTCTCGTGGCGCTGCCAGTCCGCCGCCTGCTGTTTCTGGATGAAGTCGATGAAGTGCAGGATCTTGCCGTCGGCCGCGTACTGGTACACGGCCATGTAGGCGTAGCCCGAGCCCTGCACCGGGCCGGTCTTGAGCCGCGCGCCGACGAGATAGGTCCTGCCCGGCTCCACGGGCAGGACGGTGCGCCACGCGCTGCCGCCTTCCGGCGCGGTGTTGTCCACCCGTCCGCAGGCCGCACCCGTGCAGCCCGGTTCGGACGCGAGGGTGCATTCCTTGCCGGTGATGGGAAACCAGCCCTCGCCGCCCTTTTCAAAGCCGCCATTGGGCAGCAGCGACACCGCCGGGTCGGCCGCCTGCACCCGTGCCGCTTTCAGCAGTTCCTCCTGCGGCGTCCATTTGCCGTCCTGCTTTACAAACAGCGCATCGAAGGCGTAACCACCCGTGCAGAACAGGTCGCCGCCGCGTTTGAGGAAGGCCACCAGCGCCTCCTTGCCCGCGGCGGGATAGGACGCGCCCATGGGTGTCACCAGCAGGTCATACAGGTCCGCGTTGAACACCGCCGGGTCACAGACCTGGTCGGCGCCGAGCCGGGTCGTCGGAATGTCCTGCTCCTTGAAGACACGCTCAAAGGTTTCCGGCGGCGTGGCCGCGCCCACCACGGGCATCGACGGTTCCCAGAAAATCGCCGCGCGGTATTCGGCCTCTTGGGCGAAGGCTGCCTCCGCCAGCAGCAGCACGGTAGAAAGCAAAGCGGCGTTGCGAAACATGTTCATGGCCAATCCCCGATTCTTGACTTGACTGACGTTTGCACAGGCCAGTCTATATCCGCAAGAGCAAGCGAAACCAAGGGCAACGCTTTTTTTTTGCGTGCGGGGGCCATGCCACCGCTTTTCCTCGTCGTGGCCGTGCCCCAACGTTCACGCAAACGCATGACTTTCGCACAAAAGCGGTGGCATGGCCCCCGCACACAAAAATGGCTGGCATGTCCATGAGTTATTTCTTCGGCCAGGGGACCGTTGCCCACTGCGACGCGACGCCTTCCGCGGCGAGACCTGTTTGTATCTGGGCGGGGACGGCGTCAAGCCGCGTTTCGTGTGTCACGAGCATGTAGGTACCCTGCGCCCATTCGCGGGTGGGCGGAACGGGCCGAAAGAACACCTCCTGCGGGCCGATGCCCCGCAGCGCCACCGTGTAATCCTTGTCCACCGGCGCAAGCACACGGAAGATGAACCGGAGTTCCCACACGCCGTCGGGCCGCTGGTCGGCGTCGAAGGCGCTCAGCGCCACGCTGTTGTTCAGCGGCGCGGCCGTCTTGTCCGCCTCGGCGAGCAGTTTCGTGAGACGGACCTGGGCCGCCTTCAGCAGCGCCGGCGTGGCGAACGCGTCGGGTGCGTTCATCGCCTTCAACAGCGGCACAATGCCCATCGCATCGACCTGTTCGGCCGTGGCAATCTTCTCCACCGGCGCGGGCGCGGGACGTCCCCACACGCCAAAGCGGTACCCGGGAATGGTGGCGCGGCGAACTTCGGCAAAGCGGTCCAGTTCCTGAAAGCCCTTGCCGCCCAGCCACTGCCGCCAGCCTTCCTCCCCGCCCGCGCGGTCTTCCTCCAGCGCATAGATCACATAGTCAACGCTCGAAAGGTACGGCTCGAGTTCCTCCACCTTCCACGCTTGGGCGGCCTTCGTGATTTTGCTCTTTACCCCGGCCAAATCCGGAGGCAAATCGTGCCGGCGGTAGGGGTTTGGCTCGGGCCAGAAATGCTTGTCCTGGAAGCCAAACCCGCGCAGGTTCACCACCGCATAGGGCGCGTACTGGCCTTCGGTCCGTCCGCGCTGAAGTTCACTGTGGAGGATCGCAACGAACATGCGATCCTGGTAGTTGTCCGCAACCGCAACAGGCACGCCCAACCAGGAGTAGGCGTTGCCCATGGTCAGCCGGTCCTTGCACAAATACAGCCCCTTTTCATCATAGGCCTGGAGCATCGCCCCATCGGGCCGCAAGGGCAGGCGCAGTTCGGACAGGCCCGGCAGCGCGTGGAAGGTGAGATTTGCGTAGGGCACGGCCATCACTGCAAGGCAGGCACAGCACACGATGCGGCGAAGCCGCGCATTGGCCACGGCCAGCGCGGGCAGCGCGGCGAAGACGGCCAGCGGCGCCAGCACCGGCACGGCGTAGCGCGGCGTGCCGAAGCGAAACAGGACGGTGAACAGCGCCCATGAGCCCAGCGCCCAGCCCGCCAGCATGAAGCAGGCAAACCAACCCGATCGGGGAATGATCCGCAATGCCAGGATCAACCCAAGACAGCACAGGGCAAAGGGCAGCAGGAACAGTCCGTTGTTGATGACGAACACAGGGTAACGGGTCCAGGGCGTGTGCGCCGCGGCAAGGGGCACGACAAGATGCGGCTTTGCCGGCACTGTTGTGGATGCCTCGGGCGTGGCAGACGCATTAGCCGCCGGGCTGACCGGCTTTGACGCGGCCGCGGCAAAGGAGAACACCGGCTTGTCCTCGCTGCGGCGCGTCACCCAATAATTGAAAAAGGTGTGCCGATGATACACGTACCACGGCGCGGCAAGGCCCGCCGCCAGCACGCCCACCAGCACCAGGTGCCCCATCCACTGTGCCAAGCCTTTGCACTGCGGGTCCTTCGTCACCACCCGGCCCAGGCAGCGCAGAAATCCGAACACCACCACCATAACCAGCGGCACGGCATAGTAGACCGGCGTGACGGTGCGCGTGAGCAGTGCGAGCGCATTAATCACGCCGAACGCCACTGTCCAGCGAAGGTCGTGAAATCCCCGGCTGCGCAGCAGCGCATACACCGCCCACGCGGCCAGGCAGGCCGCCAGATAGTCGGTCATGAAATACCGCGAGGCCACGGCCAGCCCGGGCGTCAGACTTGCCACGGTGGCGGCAAACAGCGCGCCGGACCGGGACAGGAACTCGCGGGAAATGCGGTACACGGCCACAATAAGCAAGAGGAATGCGGCCGTGTTCACCAGCGTGGCGTGGTCGGTGCCGTAACCCAAAATGCCCTGGAAAAGCGCGCCGCACAGGTAGAGCAGGGGAGGATGGGCTGGATTGCCCGGTTCCACGGCAAACGCGGCGGCGATTCGGCCGAACAGGCCTGTGCCCGGCGACATGAACAGCGCATCAGAGATCGCGCGGGCCTGTTCCAGATGCACCTGCTCGTCGAGCCAGTGAACGTGATTGTCTTGGCGAAGCCACCACACGTTGACAGCGGCGTGCGCCGCCAGCAGTCCGGCCAGCACCGCCAGACTGGCCGTCCCCTTGATCACCGCGCCCGCAACCGACGACGGCGTGTTTTCCAGCTTTCTAAACAAACCTGCGCCTTTCTGCGTGAAACAGGACCGTTTCACGGAACGCGAGGGACACCATGGCCCCCGATTCCGAACGATGGACGAGATGGACGGCATGGACAGTATGGACAAAAAGGACATTGCCCCGGCTCCAAAACAGCACTCGGTCCATTCTGTCCATAGCGTCCATAAAGTCCATCTCGTCCATTTCTGAAAACAAGAGCCAGCCCTGCGTTCTTCTCCCCGGATTATGGCACACGCCGTTCTACCTGCCCCATTTCCTGAAACAGATCCCGTATCGGATCAAAATCGGGGTTGGGCGCGCGCAGGTCAAGGGCATAGGTCACGACCGCGTCGCACTTGCCGTCGTGCTGCGCCAGCAGGCACATGCGCAGCCACTGGGCGATGCGATCGGGCGTCACGGGATCGTCATGGCGCAGGCGGAATTCCACATCCTGCGCGGCCGTCATCACGACAAAGGGAATGTGGAATGTGCGTTCGCCGGGCTGAATCGCATCGCCAAAACCTGCCTCAAACGCGCCCTGCCGGGCCACGGTCCACTTCTCCGGCTGGTCCAAACCGGCGGCAAGTTCCAGCCCGTCCGTCTTGAGGTCAGCCATGCGCCAGCGCACGGGGAAATTGGCGACGCCCTTCTTGTCGAACAGCCGGAACGCGATGGCGGCTTCCTTTTTGCCTCTGACCTGCGATGTGATGTCCACCGTCACGTCCTGCCAGCCGCGCTTGCCCACGGCCACGTCCGACTCACACACCACGGCGCCGTCCACCAGCAACTGCTTGAAATGGTAATCGGCGGTGGTGCCGTTGAAATCGTCCACTTCGCGGAACTGGACGGCATAATGGTCCTGCTCCGCCACCCGCGCGGTTTGGCTGACCATCCCGAAATCACCGGCGGCGGAGTGCGTCGAGCCCGGAAAACGAATGTCGCCCGAGGAAGTCTTGACGGCATCATTCAGCATTGCCCAGGCCTGGTTGATCTCGCCCCGGTCCTGCGGATAGGCCACCACCACGCCGTCAATCGCCTCGCGGTAATTCTCCACGAAAGTGCGGTCAATCTCGTTGAAATACATCAACGGCAGAAAGGCCAGCCTGGGGTTCACCGCATGGGCGCGCGCCTGCATGCCCTTCACATATTCCGGTGTGTACAGTTCACGGTTGGCATAAAAATCGTCAATGACCCAGGCCGTCACATTGGGAAACTGGAGCGACAGCCGCGCGATTTCCTCGGCCCAACGCTGGTAGTCGAGCTTGTACGGTTCAGAGTAGTACTTCACATGAGGCGGACTTTCCGAAGGCGGCACGAGATAGGGCCACACC
>CAIXUF010000556.1 GCA_903922535.1 Candidatus Hydrogenedentota bacterium | reverse complement strand
GCGACGCCAACCCGCTGGACGAAAGGGTCAAGCTCAGCGGTGTCGCCTTCAAGGTCATCGGCGTGCTCAAGTCCAAGGGGACCCAGGGACCCTTCAGCTTCGACGACCAGGCGCTCATCCCCTACACCACCGCGATGGACAGGATGCTCGGCGTGAAGTACCTGAGCGAGATGGACCTCCAAATCGAGGACGGCGCCGACCAGACGGCGGTCCAGGCGCGAGTCGAGGAACTGCTTCGCACGCGGCACAGGATTCCCGAGGGCAAGGACAGCGATTTCCAGGTGCGCAACATGGCCGAAATGGTCGCCGCGGTCACCTCTGTAACAAACACCTTCTCGCTGCTCCTCGGTTCCGTGGCCGCCATATCGCTCATTGTCGGCGGCATCGGCATCATGAACATCATGCTCGTCACCGTCACCGAGCGCACCCGCGAGATCGGCATACGCAAGGCCATCGGCGCCGATGACCGCGACATCCTCATTCAGTTCCTGCTCGAAGCCATCGTGATGAGCACGCTCGGTGGACTGCTCGGCATTGTGCTGGGCGGCGTTGTCGCCGCCATCATCACCATCGTCAGCGGCTTCACCATGCCTGTCACCGCCGCAAGCGTGCTCCTCGCCCTGTCCTTTGCCGTCTGCGTCGGCGTCTTCTTCGGGTTCTATCCTGCCCGCCGCGCCGCCTCCCTGGACCCCATCGAGGCGCTCAGCTACGAATGACATGGTCAGCACGCCACCGTGGACGCGGCATCCTGCCGCGTTTTTCCGGGGTTGGCCAGAAACGCGGAGCTTTGACATTACCGCATTGTGCGGCCGGCCCCGCCTGCGCGGCGATCAGGGGATGACGGATAGCACCGAGGTAAGGGGTATTTCTGCAAACGGCGATCCCATCCAGAGGAAATACCCGAATTGCGCCTGTCCTGGTCAAGTTCGCCACGAGCCCCCCGAAAGGGGTATTCTCAAGGGGATTTGGTCAACGCCCACAGCAACCAAGGAGAGCGGAAGACATGATTCTCGATACGATGGAACATTGGCGCGAAGATGTGTGGAAAAGTGGACGCTTTGCGCGCGCGTGTGAATACCTTGAGACGGTCTCCCCGGAGACGGCCGACGGACGTTACGAGATTGACGGCGACCAGGTGTTTTGCATGCTGCAGGGCTATGAGACCCGGTCTCGCGAGGGCCACCAGTTCGAGGCCCACCGGGTCTATGCCGACATTCAGTACATGCTTTCGGGCGAGGAATCCATTCTGTGGGCGCCGACGCCGGAACTGAGCGTCATCAAACCCTATGAACCGGATATTGAGTTTTACGCGCTCACCCCGGACCCCACCGAACTGGTGCTGACGGCGGGCCGTTTCTGCGTGCTCTTTCCCCAGGACGCACATGCCCCCTGCACCACCCACGTCAGCGTGTCGAACGTGCGCAAGGCCGTGGTCAAGGTCCGGCTGGATTAGCGCTGAGCGCATATTGCCGGAAGAAGCGGCGACGCGATGCGCCGTTTGACCTAAAGTTGCGCCCCGTCCATCCACGGATTGGAGCGATACGCGACACTGCGGGCAATGACGGCGTGCAACAGCAGGTAGCCCGCCGCGACGAGCGGGATGCCGACGCCCGCTTTGAGCCATAGGCTGGTTTGCTGCATCGTCTCGACGGGGTGGTTGTTCTTGTAGGCGAGAATCTCCGTCGCTATCGTTGGCAGGAAGAGAATGACGATGGTGACAAGGTTGTGACGTGACATTAGCATCGGTCCAACCGAAAGAAGCGAGAATCCAAACACGAAGAGCATCCACCACTCCATGTTCAGCGCGTAATCCAGGTCGTGATAGTGCATGCACAGTCCAAATGCGACGAATGAGTAAACGGAGAAGGCCAGCAGGGGAAACGATATCAGGTACAGCGTCAGCCCTTTCCGGGACATCGGCAGCACCCGGAGCGTCCGTATGCCGATGAGCCAGGGGGCCATGGGCGGCATGCACACTAGACCCGCGATGAGGATCAGGATGAGCGGCCATTGGGCAATCCCCAGGTCGGCGACGGTGTGCCTGCCATTAAACGCCCAGTTGAGGCAATAGAGCGCCGCGCAGGAGACGGCGAGAACGCCAACGATGCGGACCACGTTGCGGGCTTCTTGGACCCACGGTTCCATGAATCCGTAAGTGCGATCCGAGTTCCATGAAGAGACGCCCACAGGAGCGTTGTTTCCCCGGGCGGTGCTGGTGAAAAGCAGGAACCGTCCACAGTCGCCGGTGCGAACAAAGAATGCGGCGATGGCGGCCGCGGCAACGCCCAAGGCCGCAAACTCCGGAAGGTCCCATAGACTGTTTTTGCGGCCGATGACGCCTTCTATTCGGCCAATCAGCGAGGCAAAGGGCTGGTCCGGCGCCAGCGGTTCGGACTTTGCCGGCAGTCCCAGCCGGTAAACGAAATAGGCCGTGATCGTAAACAGGACGAACAGAAGGAAGGTCGAGCAAAAATCCCAGGCGTTCTTTATCCATCCCGGCTGAAAGTACTGCGAGGCCTGGGCGATCATGAAGAAGGCGCAGGACATGCCCACGCTGAAGAGCAGCAAGGGCACGTACAGGAACAGGGGAAGCCCTTCAGGGGCCAGGCCGGGCGCAAGAGCGTGGGCAAGGCGGGCCGCCAGATAGGCCGTCACGTGGAAGGCCGGAACAATGCCCACCCAGAGGATGCCATAGGCCAGGCCGATTTGGCGGTGGGTCACGGGAAACATGCCCAATGCGCGGAACTTGCCGGGGGTGGCGACGTTGAACACAAACAGCGCGCCGCAGGAATACAGCACGACGCCCGCCATCAGCGTCAGCGCGGTCTGGGGGGTGTTGCGGTCCAGCACGCTGAACACGGAACCGGCCGCGGCCAGCACGTAAACCCACCACCAGCGGCGGATACCGTCACGAATGATTTGCGGCATGGCCGGAACTCCTTACCAGTGCAAGGAACAACTCTTCCAGGGTCACGGGCTGCGTCACGGTTTCCTTCGCGCCCATGGATTCAAGCGACCGCACGGGGTCTTGGCGCATGTCCGCCAGCAGCCGCCACCGCCCGTTTTCCTGATGAAGCACCCGGGCACCGGGAATCGTCTCCGGCGTGCCGGTGTCCGGCGCGATGCAGTCAACCGTCCGGAAGCGATCCACCAGTTCCGCGGTGGGGCCTTCGAGGAGCAGTTTCCCGCCGTGGATGATGCCCGTATGATCCGTCAGCCGTTCCAGATCGTGCAGGTCATGGGACGAGATGACGACGGTGCGGTTCTCGTCCTGCACGGCGCGAAGCAGCTCCGAAAACACCTCCTGTTTCGAGATGACGTCCAGGCCGGCCAGCGGCTCGTCGAGCAGCAGCAGTTTTGGACGGTGCGCAAGCGCGATCACCAGCGACAGCTTCGTCCGCGCGCCGAAAGACAGCGTCGATATGCGGTCACGCAGTCCGATGTTGAGACGGGCCAGCAGGTCCGCGCAATAGGCGTCGTCCCAGTCCGGGTAGAAGGTTTTCACGAAACTCAGCAGCCGGTTGACGCGGACCCAGGCGGTGAAAGACAGGTCGGGGCCCACGTAGCCGATCTGCCGCTTGACCGCCACCTCGTCGCGCGCGTGGTCGAGACCGAACACCTCGATGCTGCCCGCATCTTTCCGGCCCATCCCCATGAGCAGGTCGAGCGTGGTGGTCTTGCCCGCGCCGTTCGGGCCGATGAGCCCGTAAATTGCGCCGGTGGGCACGGTGAGGTCAAGCGGTCCCAGTTGGAACGAGGAGAAGCGTTTGGCCAGTCCCCGAATCCGTATCGCTTCTTTGCCCATGGTCTCCCTCTCTTTCTACGCTTCGCGGAGCAGACGCCGCAGCGTTTCGATGATTTGTTCGTCCCGGAGTCCGGCCTCGCGGCCCTCACGCAGCGCTTCGCGCAACAGCGCCTCCGTGTGTTCCGTCTTGTTTTCCCGGCTGCGCGCCGCGCCCTGCTCGGCCACAAAGGTGCCCACCCCCTGCTTTCGGTAGATGATGCCCGCCCGTTCCAGTTCCTCGTAGGCCCGCTTTACCGTAATCAGGCTGACCAGCAGGTCTTCGGCCAGTTCCCGGTAGGAGGGCAGCGGCGCATTCGGCCCGAGACGCCCCGCGCCCACCTCCCGCCGGATGCCGTCCACAATCTGCTCGTAGAACGGTTTGGGCGAAGCCGCCGAGAGCGGCGCTATCATCAATTCATGCTCGTTCGTTTTACCCATTCTTTCACGCATCCATCGTTTCGACCGACTATTCTTTCAATCAAGCGAGTCAATATATACCATATACCCAGCATATTGTCAAGACCCTAAAAGGCGGGAGAGGGGAAATCAGGGGAAGCATGGGCGGAATGGGAAGTAGGGGGCTGAGATGGTTGCGGAGATATGGAGGGTTTCCGCTTTGACACGGGACATGGCGTATTGTAAGATTGTCAATCT
>CAIXUF010000555.1 GCA_903922535.1 Candidatus Hydrogenedentota bacterium | reverse complement strand
GTAAGCGTCCGGTGAACGCCGTATAGCGCATTCTGGCTTCGGGTACGCTGTGCGCTACGGACGGGGCGGCAAGTCGAGGGTTGGGAGAATATCCCGCTTCCAGTGGTCGGGCAGCAGCAGGTGGATATCTGTGCTGGGGTGGGTGGGGATGCGCAGGAAGAGGTCCCGCAGGTATATGAAGGGGTCCAGTTCGTGGCGCTTGGCGCTCCTGACGAGGCTGTACAGGGTGGCTGCGGCGCGTCCACCGCGCTCGCTGCCGATGAACAGGTAATTCTTGCGCCCGACGGCGATGCCGCGCAGGGCGTTCTCCGCCGCGTTGTTGTCTATGGCGAGATCGCCGTCGTCGAGATAGCGCAGCAGCGCCTGCCACTGGTTGCGGGCATAAGTGACCGCCTCGCCGATGGGACTTTTGGGCAGGACCCGATCCTGCTGGGCATCGAGCCATTGCTCCATCCTGTCGAGGACCGGCTTGGACCGCTCCTGACGCAGTGCCTGCCGCTGTTGGGCGTCGGACCCCTTGGCATCGCGCTCGACGTCGTACAGCATGCGCACCCATGCGAGCACCTGATGGGCTCGGTTCACGTCGCTTTTGCGGGCGTCGTAAAACTTGCGGCGTGTGTGCGCCCAGCACGCGACCTCAAGCACGCCGGTGTCCGCGGCATAGATGCCGTCATAGCCGCCAAACGCGTCGGCTTGCAGATAACGCGGATTTTCGTTTGTGCCGGTGAACTCCTTCAGGAATGCGGCCGGTCCGTCCCGTCTTCGGCTGGGGGTGAAGTCGTAGACGGTGTAGGGATGGTTGCCGTCACCCACGTACACCCAGAACCGGCCCTGGTAGTTGCCGCCGGGGCCGCGCACGTCGACGGGCGTGTCGTCGGTGTGGATGACTTTGGAGGCCAGCGTGCGGGCCTTCATCCGTTCCACGACGGGTTCGAGGATTCTGGCCGAGGCCAGGACCCAGTCGCACATCGTCTTGCGGCTCAGCTCGACGCCGTGCCGCCCGAAGATGTCCTCCTGGCGGTGCAGTGGCAGGTGGTCGGCGTACTTGCTGACAACAACCTGCGCCAGCAGCCCCGGCCCCGGCAGGCCCTTTTCGATGGGCTGCGCCGGTTTGGGCGCCACCGTCACGCCCTCCTGGCAGCACGGGCACGCAAACACGGGCTGGATGTGGTCGATAACGAACAGCGAGGCGGGGGCGTATTCGAGCTGCTCCGTGACCTTCTGGCCGATGCGTTTCTTTGCCGCACCGCACTCGGCGCACACCTTCTCGGATTCGGGCACGGGATATTCGATGGGAAGATGGGGCAGTTCGACCGGAGGCTTTTGGCGCCCATGGCCCTTCTTCTTTGGCGCGGCTTCGGGCTCGGGCTCAACGGTTTCCGGCTGCGGCGCTTCCGCTTCAACCGCCGCCATCGCCCCGGCCGTAAACAGCAGCAGTTGCGCCGGGTCCACCTTCTCCGCACTGCGGCCGTACATCTGGCGCAGCAGATGCTCCACCCGCGCAAGCAGCCGCGCCCTCTCCAACTCCTGCCGACGCAGCGAGGCAAGAAGCTCGTCAATGAGCGCATGGCACTGCGCAAGGTCGTCGGGGAGCTTTGTGCTGGAGGTGTTGTGATTCATCATGGTCCGCGTCCGCATGCTCACTTCGTGTGATACTATATAGACTCCGGATCACACAGAATGGTTTCGCTCATTTCGCTGGAAACGCGAACCTTTTCTGCCGTTTCACCGAGCGCAGGTCGATGCCCTCCAGAATGAGCCCAAGGTCCGCCGCGGAAATCTCGGCAGCCTGCCCGGGGGCCGACGGAAACCGGAACACCCCCGTCTCCAGGCGCTTGTACCACAGCGCATATCCGTCCCGGTCCCAGTACAGTATCTTGACGCGGTCGCCCCGGCGGCCCCGGAACACAAACAGGTGACCCGACAGCGGGTTCTCGCGCACCACCTGCTCAGCCATGGCCGCAAGGCCGTCAAACGATCGACGCATGTCCACCGGCACGCGGCACAAGAAGATTCTCACCGACGGCGGAAGCCTCAGCATCACAGTCCTTCCAGCACACGAACCACCCGTGCCAGGGTAGTCTCGTCAAACCCCGCAGGCACACGCACCATCCGGTCGCACGCAAGTGCAATCTCAATAGACGGCGGGGGCACTGCGCCACGCCGCAGCACAGGCCGGACCTCCGCGAACAGCGCCGGCAATACAGACAGCGCATTGCGCCGCTTCAGTTCATGTTTCCACCAGCGATACTTGACGATCGGTATGCCCGCCTCACGGCAGTATCGCACTGCCGACATCCCCGACGCGGCACAAGCCGCGATCTGCCCCCGCCAATAGGACTCTCGCTCAGCCCGGTTCATTCCGTCGGTGTCCGCCATTGCCATGTACCTCCTGCAATGGCGATATCTTCGCACAGGTCCGGGGATTTGGGAAGATGCTGTTCACCGGACGCTTACTAACTGTCTGTTAATAACTTACGCAAACGCAACAGATATGCCCGTTGACCATGTCCTTACCATGGTGACTATGTTGACCATGTTTTTCAAGTTTTGTGAGCAAATTTGTGAGCAAACCGAGGACCCACTTACCCAACGATTGACTACGCTTCGGCGTCACGACGGGCTCCCCGTCGGCTCCCCGCCTTGGACGGGCGAGTTTCTTGACACTATTCGCTACCGTGGTGGTTGTCGTAAACGTCGACATGCTAGGATCTCCGAGTATTCAGGCAGAAAGGTCATACAGCATGCGAATTACGATTGTTCTTGCCATGGTTGTCGGGTCCATCCCGGCTGGCTGCGCCACGCATTATGGGGAAAGGGTTGCCATGTCGAGCGAAACTGTTGCTGCCACGGGTTTTATTACCAAGGTCATCACGGTTAACAGCCGCGAACGCGCCTATTGCCTGTATGTACCGCGGGAATACAGCCCGGAAAAAGCCTGGCCACTGATAGTGGCGCTCCATGGCAGCGGCGAACGCGGTGACGACGGCCTGCTTCAAACCGATGTCGGTATAGGCCGCGCGATTCGCCGTCATGCCGACCGGTTCCCCTGCCTGGTGCTGATGCCGCAATGCGCCGAGAAATCGCACTGGAAAGGGGCGTGGGAAAAGTCAAAGGACGAAATCACGGCTGAAATGGCCCAAACCCGCAGGGACTTCTGCGTTGACCCGGATCGGATCTACTTGACCGGCTTGTCCATGGGCGGGTTTGCGACATGGACGTATGGGGCTGAACATGTCGATGAGTTTGCCGCTTTGATGCCCCTTTGCGGCGGTGGCGATTCAAAGGACGCCCAGAAGTTGACCCAAGTTCCCATCTGGGCTTTCCACGGCGCCGAAGATTCGAGTGTTCCGCCGCAAGAGTCCCGGCAGATGGTTGAAGCAGTAAAAGCTGCCGGTGGCAACGTAAAGTACACGGAATATGAGAAGGTCAACCATAACTGCTGGGACCGTGCCTACGAGGATCCCAATACCATTCAATGGTTGTTGAGCCAGAAAAGAAACCGGTAAGGCAGCCAACCTGACTGCCTAAAGAGCAACGGGGCTTCTTGCCGACTTCGTCATTCGAATGTCATGCTCTTGAAATCGCCCCAAGCTCCATCGGATGGATTTTCGGGAAGGACAGGTCAAGATGCCGCTTGGGCAACCGGTGGCGTCCAACCGCGAGATGTATCTCCTGCCGAACCGTCACGCGATTATGGAAAGAGCACATGAAACATTCCAACGCCTTTGTTGTGTTGCTGTTGTCCTCGCTGCAAGCGTTTGCGGCGCAGGATGCCCTGCCCAAGAATTGGGGGAGTCTAAGCGGTGACAACTTCGAGATAACCAGAAGCAAGTTTGCCCGGCCGGACAAAGCGTATGCGCCCTTTACGTTTTGGTTTTGGGATGAGCCCATAACGCCGGACAAGTATCCGGCTAAACCGCGCGAAATGGCCAGGAAGATGCTTGAAAAGGGAATCTATCCCGGCTAGCCCCACGCGCGCATCTGTGCCGACACGTTGCTGGGCCAGAAATCAAACCCACCGCTTCTTGATCTTCCCAAGGAACAGTGGATGTCCAGGGAATGGTTTGAGGCCTATGACACCGTTTTGGATGAAACCGTCAAGGCCGGCGGATACATGGGTTACTGCGACGAGTACATGTGGCCTGTCGGCAGTGCGGCGGGGCGCGTTATACAAAAGCATCCTGAATTGGCAAACGCCTCGCTTCAGTGGGCTGTGCAGGATGTCCGAGGCGGCGAGACGGTTAAGCTGTCGGCCGCATTCGCCAGTCTTGCCGCAGTGATAGATAGCACGGCCCCTTCGGAAGAGTTCAGCAAGCCGGAGGAAGCCATGACGCTGGAGCTTAAGGACTTTACTTCCACGGATTTCGCTGAATATGCGGGAAAGACGCTGGGACAAACCGTTCGGATTGACCGGTTGTGTCTCAAATCTGTGTCCATATATCCGGCGGTCTGGAAGCAGGACGCACCCTGTGATTTCGCGCTGGAAGCGCGTCTGGACGGACCGACCGGACGACTTCTTGTGGAGCGGGAGGTCAAAGGGAAGATTGTTCCGGGAGACTGGATTGCTCTGGACATCCCGGAAACGCTTGCTGTGGGAACGTCTCTCTATGTCGGTGTGAAATCGCTTGGGAAATACGAGCCCAGCACGCTCGGGTGGTGGGGCAAGGCAACCAAGACCTACGTCGGAGGAGAGGCCTACGCCAATGGCGAGGTGGTTCCCATTTCGCGCGAGGTCCGACTGCACTATCTCACGGCCAATGACGTTCTGAGCGCCTCGTGGGTATGGCTGGAAAAGAATCCCGGGATCGAGCACACGGCCTGTTTTCGCGATACATTTGAGATTCCTGACAGCGTCATTGTAAATGCAAAACTAAGGATTACCTGCGACGACCGTCACACGGTCTATCTGAATGGCAACAAGCTGGGAAGCGCCGACACCTGGACCAGTCTGATCACGTATAAAAAGGACAAGCTCACGGGCGCGGGCCTTCAACCGGGCAGGAATACGCTTGCCGTGGAGGGCGTGGGCGGCGGCGGGGTGGACGCCTTGATCTGCGAACTGGTGGTTGACCTTGCAGATGGCAAGCGCCTGAAGATCCGTACCGGTGATCCCGGATGGCGCGTGTGTTCCAAGGTGGAGAACGGTGACTGGTGCAAACCGGGCTATGAAGACGGGGCCTGGGAAACGCCAAAGACTCTCGGTTCCGCCGCGGCAGCGCCCTGGCGTTTGGCTGAAGCGAAAGCCAAGTACAGGAAAGCCACAATCAGAAGCGCAACGCTGCGGATTATCGCCGAAGATCACGCCGACATGGAATGGACGGTGCCGGATGATGGCCAGAAGTGGCGTGTGTACACCTTCACGAAAGTGGACGGAGGTTCGGTCAATTTCGTAAACAAGGATCTTGCCAAGGCGTTCATCGACATCGCCCATGTCCCCTATCAGCAGCGCTATGGCGACAGGTTTGGCAAAACTATAATCGGCTCGTTCTGCGACACCGAAGGCAACTATGGCAACGGGAACGGTCTGGTCTGGTCAAAGGACATGCCGGATGCCTATAAGAAGCACGGTGAAGGGCGCGACGTCAAGCAGTGGCTCCCGCTCATGCTGGATGAGGACGTCGAGGGACTGTACGCCCGCGCTCGCTGCGACTGGTATGAGGCCTTTTCGGATTGCTATGCCGCCTTTTTCAAGGGTGTCAGTGATTATCTTGCCCAATACGGCCTGTACTACACTGGGCACGTGTGGGAGCAGACGCTACAGTCTGAGGCCTCCTGCGTGGGCGCCTATATGGACGTCCAGCGGGCCTATTCCATGCCGGGTATGGACGCGCTCGGCCAAAACACGTTCAACTCGCACGACTACCGTGAATCCTTTTCGGTTGCCTCATTCGAAAAGCGGCGCATGCTGTGCGAACTGCTTGGCGCGGGCGGGTGGGAGAACTTCACGACCACCATTCTCAAGCAGGGCACCAACGCGGCCGTCGCATTCGGCAGTTCGCACATATCCCACCACGGCGTCTTCATGACCCGCACGCTGAAGGTGTGGACGCCCGACT
>CAIXUF010000554.1 GCA_903922535.1 Candidatus Hydrogenedentota bacterium | reverse complement strand
TGGGGTCTTGGGTCTAGGAGGGCACAGAATGAGCCAGGTGAGGCAAACATTCCTGCTGATTTGCGTTCATGACGAGAAAGGCGGACAAAAGAATTCTGCCCCACGCCGTACGAAATAACGGCAGCTTGCGACGATTCTGAGACATAGTAGTATGGATTGACAGGATGTACAGGATGAACCAAAGCAGCGAGGCCGTCCCTCTGTGTGCCTCTGTGCCCTCTGTGGTGCATATCCTTGAAGCGGAAAGACTTGCGGGGATGCCCGCATAAGAATCTTCGAAAAGATAGATGAGGTTGGCGGACAGTAGTACGGATCGACACGGAATAGGGCAGAAGACGAATTGACATGGATAAACAGGATGCTCATGAGTGCTGGGTTTGAACCCATGTTTCACGAGGAGTTTGTCATGCGGCGAGCCTTTTTGCCTGAGTTTGCTTCAAGTCAAGCCTTTCTTGGATGAATTTCGCGAGGATGAGCGCTGGGGAGCTATCGGCGAGAAAATGGTGCAGGGTGTTTTTCAGGGTGCAGGCGACCACCGCCTCGGAGGGGACAATGAGCGACGGCACGTTCACGATAACGCCTTAGCCCACATGCTTCTTGACGGGAGTCTAATCCCCAAGGGAGTTCCCCCGGCTTTGCCGGGGAGGCAGTAAAAGGTTGCCATATCCGGGAGTCCATCGCGGAAACTCCGGATCGTGAGCCGCCAAAGCACACGAAAGGAGTTCCTCGATGGACGTGTACGAAATCCTTACCAACCAATAAGTATGAGTTCTCGAACTCTCTGGGACGACAACCTTCAGGAACCCCGCTCCCCATTTCCGGGCTTTCCCTTGCCATGACAACCGCTGTCCCCGCGTGTTAAGATTCCCCGCGAAGAACTCAAGCTGGTTGGCTTCTGGGGTAACATGGCATGCAGTTGGCGTCAGGCTCTGAATTCGGCAAATATAGAATCATTAGCGAACTCGGGCGCGGGGGTATGGGCGTTGTTTATCTGGCAGAGGATCAGTCGTTGGGGCGGCGCATTGCGCTCAAGGTCCTGGACCGGACGCTCACGTTGGAGATGGATTTTGAGCACCGTTTCCGCCAGGAAGCCAAGATTGTCGCCGCACTGAATCACCCCAACATCATGTCGATTCATGCGCTGGAGAAAGCTGGCGACACCTTGGCCATCGATATGCCCTACATTGAGGGCGGTTCGCTGGCAAAGGCCATGCTCAGGGAGCGAATCACCGTCCCCATGGCGTTGCATTGCACACGGGACATTCTGCTCGCGCTGGCCTGCTGTCACGAGGAGGATATCGTTCACTGCGACGTCAAACCGGACAATATCCTGCTGGGCAGGGACGGAAAGGCGCTGTTGTCGGATTTCGGGCTGGCCCGGCTCAAGGCCGAGTTTCAACAGATGGCCATTTCGAGAAGTTCGTCTTCCGGAATCTTCCTGGGCACACCGCGCTACGCCCCGCCCGAGTCGTGGGACGGCCAGCCGCCGACGCCCGCCTGGGATGTGTACAGCCTGGGCATGGTGTTGTTTGAGGCACTGACCGGCCGGGTCGCCTATGAGGCCGACACGCCGTTGGCGCTGATGAAGCAGATGCTGCAGCAACCGCTGCCGGACATCCGGGAGTCGGTGCCGGGAATCTCCGAAGCCCTCTCAGATACGCTCGAAGGGATGTTGGCGAAGGCTCCCGAGAACCGCTTTGCGACAGCGGGCGAAGTGCTTGAACGGTTCAAAGACATTCCAGAACTGGACCATGAAGCGGGTCTCTCGCTGGAAGTGGCCGTTCGCCGCACTCCGAAGAAAGCATCCCGACCGCGTCCGGCAATGCCTGTCTCCTTGCGCAGGCGTCTCGCATGGGGCGTGTCTTCCGGAATGGCAATCGCCGCGGTGGCGATGTCAGCCCTTGGAGGCTGGTTCTATTTCGGGTTGGACTCGCGCAGTCGCGGGAACGTGGAACCCGCAACGGCGGTTGACACCCCGCCAGCCGCGTCTTCCACCGTTCCGTACCGCGTATTCGACACCTATGCCCCGGAGGACCAGACGACATGGGTCCATCATTGGCTCATGATGCGGGGAGAGCGCTCCGGGGAGTGGGACATTCTGGCCGCGCATGACACGCACGTGTGGTTCTTGCATGCCTTGTCCGCAGGCGCGGACACCCTTGAGATCACGGGCCATTGGGCGCGCTATTCGGACCCGACGGCGCGCGCGTTCGAGTACGGAACCGTGCAGGGGTCCGCACGATGGCTGGACCCCGATCGGGAAATGGCGGTCAAGCTTGTGTTTCGCAACGACCTCAATGCGACCGAGCAGGCCTGCAACTATCTCGCGAGAGTGGCGCAAACCGCGGTTTCGGATGCCGCCGTGATGCGCCAGATGGAGACCAACAACTACTTTCAACCCATTCTGTACAGCGAGCTGGTTCCCAGACATCAGCCGTGGGTGGATTCAGTTGAAGGTCTCTTTCTGAGCCGAACGGAACCGGTTGTCAAGATTCCCCAATGCAAGGCATCCGCTGCCAAACCCCAAATTGATGGCGAACTGACCGCGCAGGAGTGGCCGCCGTTACCCGTTGAGCACCTGGAGGAGGCTGGGGCATTGAATGCGAACAACGGCGGCACCGCCGATCGGTTGCGCCTGCTGTACGACACGGACCACCTTTACTTGGCGCTCGAAATTGGCGACCGCGTTGCCGACCCTGTCATCACGCTTGCCTTGATTGACCAATTCAGCGTTCCCGCCCAGCGTGCTCCCCAATGGTCAGCCCGATTCCAGGGAGGAAAACTCCTGGACCACAAGCGGACTGTTTTGGACCGGGATTCCACCTGGAATTGTGAGTGGCAGTCCGCTTTCCGCCAGGTGCAGGGGGGGTGGAACGTTGAAATCGACATCCCGTTCTTGAACGTCCTGCACAAGGCGCAACCGCAGGCGGGCACGCGTTGGCGCCTGCTGTGCAGTGTTGAGGCGGGGGGCAGCAGCTCAAACCCTGCCTCGATACAATGGGGAAATCAGGATGCGACTCCGGTGTCGGGCAGCATCATTGCGGTCTTTGGGGGGTAGCTGACGTGAGGACAAGGGGGATATTGCGGATGAATGGAACAGGCCGGAAAGAGCGTGTCCATCGGCGATGGCTTCCATTGTGCCCCTTTCTCGTGATGCTCGTCCTGATGACGCCGGTGTTCGCCCGGGCGGCCGAAGACAAGTCCCGGGAAATCCCTTCCTCCGAACCCCGGGAGTTGTGTGTCGTCGGCGACTCACTGTTCTTCTCCGCCGACGACGGGGTCCACGGACGCGAACTGTGGCGATGGCACGGAGCCGACCCGGATGACGAGGAAGGTCAGGTTGAGATGCTGCTGGATATTTACAAAGGGGTCGTGGGGTCAAACCCGCATTCCCTTCGTCGTTGCGGCCAATGGTTGTACTTCCTTGCGACCACACCCGAGGTCGAAGACGGTTTGTGGGTGTGCGCATCCGACGGCAGCCCGCCTCAGGCGGTTCTTGACGCTTCGGCCGGGAGCCAAATATACCATCCCGTTTACCTGGATAGTGCGGGTGACAGGCTCTTTTTCTGCACATCGTACAGATTCGGACAAACCGCGTTGTGGGCGACAGTATTGGGCGCGCCGAAAGCTTCGAACATTCTCGCGGACGAACCCGCTCTCTCTAGCATTTCGCTTGGGGCGGCTCTCGGAAATCAATACCTGCTCATCAACAACCGAAGTGACATCTGGCGCGTTGATGGACAAACGGCCAGGGCCGATCTTCTATTGCCGGGAGCCTCTCCCAGGTTCTTGCCGGGGTTGGGGCAACTGCGGAACGGCATCCTATTCTTGGCTTCCCAATCATCCAGCGGCAATGAGCTGGAACCCTGGGTGACGGATGGAAGCAAAGAGGGAACGCGTCTCTTAAAGGACATCAACCCCGGTCCGGCATCGTCCATGCAGCACTTGGCCTCTCGCGTCGTTGTCGGCGGAGTGGCCTATTTCGCGGCAGAAAATGGCACTTTGGGAAATGAACTCTGGAAAACGGACGGTACACCCGAGGGAACGGTCTTGGTCAGGGACATCAATCCGGGTCCGGCTTCCGGCGATCCGCACGCCTTCTGCAATGTTGAAGGGGTTGTCTACTTCGTGGCCAATGATGGGAAGCATGGAGCGGAATTATGGCGGACCACCGGGACCGCAGAGACGACCACACTCGTGGGCGATCTGATGCCGGGCGTGCAGAGTTCCGAACCTTATAGTTTGCAGAGCTTCAAGCACCAACTCTGGTTCTGCGCCCGATCACCGGACTGCGGGGAAGAGGTCTTTTCGGTGGATCAAAACGGGATGACGCGGCCGACGCTGGATCTTGTCCCGGGGCCGGGGGGCTCCGGCCCCAACAACCTCACGCCCATGGGGGACCGAATGTTCTTCACGTGCGACGACGGAGTGCATGGCGAAGAACTGTGGAGCACGGACGGCACGGCCCAAGGCACCAAACTTGTGGTTGATCTCTTCCCCGGCCAGGTGAGTCCGGGTTCCAATCCCTCCCATATGACCGCGTTCGGGGGGGCACTGTTCTTCACGGCAAACAGTGCCGAGTGCGGGGAGGAGCTTTGGACAAGCGACGGGACAACCGACAGTACCCGTTTGGTCAAGGATCTCAACCCGGGTGTTGCATCTTCCGCGCCGGACAACCTGGCGGCGGCAAAGAATGGGCTGTGTTTTGCAGCCCGGACGCCGGATGCGGGACGCGAGTTGTGGTTCACCAAAGGCACTCCCGATGACACAGTTCTAGTAAAGGACATTCTCGCGGGTCCGGCAAGTGCGGGTCCCGGTCATCTTGTTTCTGCGGGAGACGGGGTCTATTTCGATGCCGACGACGGCGTCCATGGACGCGAACTGTGGTATTCCGACGGAACGCCGGCGGGAACCGCAATGGTCAAAGACATTACCCCCGGTGCTCCCAGTTCTTCCATCCTTGACATTTTCGAACTTTCCTGGGGTGTCTATTTCTACGTGTCGAGGGAGGAAGGGCGAGTTGCTCTTTGGAAGACCGACGGGACGGAGGAAGGAACAAATCAGGTCTTGACTGTCCCGAGTCCCTTCCCAAGCTGGGACCCGGACAGACCAGAAGAAATCCCCTCCCTTTACGGACTGGACCCCGCGTCCAATGCGGCATATTCGGAAACGACACTGCTTGTGCCCGTGGTCCATCCTCCCGGCGTTTCAAAGGAGAACAGCACTTGGGTGCAGATGGAGGACACTGTCTACTTCGCCTCCAATACCCGGCAATATGGGTCGGAACTCTGCAGGACTGATGGGACCCTGAGCGGCACGAAAATGGTGCGGGACGTTTACGAGGGACCTGCCAGTTCGGGACCAACCCGTCTCACCGGACTTGGAGGGCATGTCTATTTCATCGCGGATTCTCCTGAGGACGGCCGTGTCCTGTGGAGTTCGGGTGGTACGGCGGCGAATACACACGCCTTGCGCGTCCGGAACACCAACCGGGTGCTGGGGTTGCTCAGGACATATGACCTCGTGCCTGTGGGGGAAAGACTCTACGCATTGGCCTATTCTCCAACGGGTGCCACCTCCACTCCCTACGGGTTTGTTGTCGTCTTTCCGGTTTCGGGTGACGGCGCGCCCGTCGAAGGGGTGAGCGTGCCGCAGAATGCGCACAACAAGTTTCAGAACCTTTGTTCCACGGGTGATCATGTCTTCTTCACCTACGATGACGGCATACACGGGGAAGAGGTCTGGGCAATTCAAGACAAACCGCCAATCCCCGGGGGGTATATGCTCAAGGATATCCTGGCTCAGAAGACTCCGGAAAGTGCGAAGTAGGGCACGGGTCCTGTATCATGCGTTGACAGGTTCATGGTCATCGTCAGGTATTCCCGGTGCGTCTTAAGCGTCTAGAAGTCCTTTTTGATGGGCGACGACAGTTCTTCATCGGTATCATGGGGCGCTGGACGGCATCGGCAAGGGAAACGGCATGTTCACGCTGGTGGTCACTTCGGGAAAACATAGAGGAAGCTCCTGGCCGCTCGATGCGCAGGGATTGCTCATCGGACGCGATCCCGAGTGCCGTGTCGCGCTTGACGATGATGTTGTGTCCAGGCAGCACTGCCGTATCACGCTGGATGGGGACGGTGCCCGCTTTGAAGACCTCGGGAGCGTCAATCCGGCGCTGGTCAACGGGCGGCCCCTTCTCAAGACGCCGCTGGTTCCCGGCGACGAAATAAGCCTTGGCAACAACCAGTTCATTCTTGTCCGTGAGATCAGCGGACAACTCCCACCGGAGGCCGCCCACGTTCCCGTCAAGACCGTTCCATGGAACATGGCCAAACCGATACATCTGGACTTGGGAGTGGCCCCGGCAACGCATCTTCACCAGGTGAAGACCATCCAGGACCTTGCCCTTCTCCATGAGGTGACCCTGGAACTTAGCCACGCGGCAACGAGCGCGGATCTGGTCTCCACTCTGGAGTCAAGGCTTCGGCAACGGTTTCATCCACTGCACCTTGCCGCGGGAACGGCGTATGGCGGCCATGAGGTTATTCCGTGGAAACTGCCCGCCGCGGGGGGGGCGTCGGAACCCGTTTCGCTGTTTGAGCAGATGGCCCTGGCCATGGAAAAGAGGGAAGCCCTCCTTATTCCCAAGATGACGCGCGAGAACGGGGAGCGGCAGTATACCTTCACTCTGGCTTCCCCTGTCTCCGTCCGGGAAATGCCGTTGGGTGCTGTGGCCATGCAGACCGGCACGCCCCATGGCGTCTATGATGAAAGCGACCTGCTTCTGTTTGCGCTTCTGCTGCAGTCCGCCGGCACCTCCCTGTACGTCCTCCAGACCCTGGAGCAGCTTCAGCGGGACAACGAGCAACTGCGGTCACGGTTTGGCGAGTCGGCAACCCTGGTGGGGAAGAGCCGCGTGATCCGGCATGTCCGGGGGCAGATTGCCCGGTCGGCGCCCGCGGGGCTGAACGTGCTCATCACCGGAGAGACCGGCACGGGCAAGGAATTGATTGCCCGGCTCATTCACGACAGTTCCCCCCGCCGTTCAGCGCCGTTTGTGATCGTCAACTGTGCGGCCATCCCCAAAGACCTCTTTGAGAGCGAGCTTTTCGGTTACGAAAAGGGCGCTTTCACCGGCGCCGATCATGCATCCAAGGGGCTCCTGACCGAGGCGCACGGGGGCACGCTCTTTCTGGATGAGGTCGGCGACCTCAGCCTGGAAAATCAGGCCCGCATCCTGCGTGTCGTCGAACAGCGCACGTTCCGCCGCATTGGGGCCGGGGAAGAAAGCCGGGTCAGCCTGCGGATTGTCGCCGCCAGCAACAAGGATCTCGCATCGTCCGTCAAGGCGGGCGTGTTTCGCGAGGACCTCTTTCATCGTCTGGCCGGATTCGAAATTGTCGTGCCGCCCCTGCGCGAACGCCCGTCCGACGTGCCCCTGCTTGTCGACCATTTCCTCTCCCTCGTCAAAGACCGGGCCAAACGCCCCATCACGGGGATTACCGAAGAGGCCATCGGCCTGCTGCAATCCCGCGCATGGTCCGGCAATGTGCGGGAGCTGCGCAACTGCATTCTGAGAACGGTGGCGCTTGCGCGGGGGAACGTCATTCAGGCGCCCGACATTCTCAACGCCATGGGGCGCAACGGCGGCGACGCCCTTTTTGAGCCCGAACTCAGTCTGGCCGCGGCAGAGAAGAAACACATCGAGGATGTGCTCCGCATGTGTGGCGGCAGCATTCGTGAGGCGGCCAAACACCTTCAGATAGCCCGCAGCACGCTCTACGCCAAGATCGCCGAATACAACATCTGCTGATCGCCGGGGCGCCTCACCCCCGATCCGGCAGTCAAGAGATGGATTGCACCGGTTGTACGGATCAGGAACCGCCATAAGTCTTTCGGATCAAACCTGAGTCTTCGTGTGGTGGACTTTGCGATCTCGCAAGTGCAAGTCATTCTTTGGCGCCGATTTTCGCGGGATGAGATGTACCCCAGAATTGAGACTACTTGAACTCGAAGCGCAGGCGTTTGTTGTGCAGCCAGGGGATGGGCGGGAGGTTCCGGTCGAGCTTTG
>CAIXUF010000553.1 GCA_903922535.1 Candidatus Hydrogenedentota bacterium | reverse complement strand
ATGGGCGCGGGCCCGTTGATGGTCATGGAAACGCTCGTGTTGGGCCCGCAGAGATCAAACCCGTCATAGAGGATTTTCATGTCGTCAAGCGTGCAAATGGAAACGCCGGAGGTGCCTATTTTGCCGAAAATGTCGGGGCGCTCATTGGGGTCATAGCCGTACAGCGTGGCCGAGTCGAACGCCGTGGAGAGGCGTGTCGCGTCATGGTTGTGCGAGAGGAACTTGAAGCGGCGGTTCGTCCGTTCCGGCCCGCCCTCCCCGGCGAACATGCGCGCGGGGTCCTCGTCGGCCCGTTTGAAGGGGAACACGCCCGCCGTGAACGGAAAACGGCCGGGCACGTTTTCGCGCCGCACCCAGCGGAGGATGTCGCCCGGATTTCTGAACCGGGGAAATGCGACGCGGGGGATCTTGGCGCCGGACAGGCTTCTCCGGTGCAGAACGGTGTGAATCTCCTTGCCGCGAACCGTGTAGGTGATCTCGTCCTGGGCGTATTGTTCGCGCAGGATGGGGAAGCGCTCGATAACCGTGCGGCTGTTCGGCGAGAGTTCCCCGGCAAGATGGTCCCGTTTCTCCTCTATGGCCCTGCGGGACTCCCTGGCATCCTCGCCAAGCAGGGAAAGCGCGGCCTCCAACTGCCACACCTTCTCGGCGATTTCCGCCTGTTTTGCGGCATGCTGATAATAGCGGTCAACGGTGTCCGCGATTTCGGCCAGGTACCGCACACGGCTTGCCGGAATCATGATTGCCGTGGAGGACGGAACCCTCCGGCCTGATGCGGGCAACGACGATTCCCAGCCGCAGTGGGTCCGTTCGTTCATGATTCCCACAATGGCCTGGTACAGCGCCGTCAGGCCGTCGTCGTTGAACTTGGCGGCGATCGTCCCAAACACGGGCAGCGACTCAAGCGGTGTCTCGAAAAGCCGGTGATTGCGCTGGTACTGCTTGCGCACCTCGCCCAGCGCGTCTTCCGAGCCTTTGTGGTCGAATTTGTTGATCACGACAACGTCGGCAAAGTCGAGCATGTCGATCTTCTCAAGCTGCGACGGGGCACCGTATTCGGAGGTCATCACGTAAGCTGTCGCGTCGCAATGCGGCACGATGGCGGCGTCGCCCTGGCCGATGCCGGCAGTCTCGACGATGATAAAGTCGAAGTTGGCCGCGCGCAGCACGATGAGCACCTCCGCCAGGGCGTCGGAGATTTCGCTGTGCGCCGTACGTGTTGCCAGCGACCGCAGGTAGACCCTGTCCCGGGCCAGGCTGTTCATCCGTATCCGATCGCCCAGCAACGCGCCGCCGGTGCGCTGCCGGGTCGGGTCGACCGACACCACGGCAACATTCCGGGCTGGAAAGTCGTTCAGAAACCGGTTGATCAGCTCATCGACCAGCGACGACTTGCCCGCGCCGCCCGTGCCGGTCACGCCCAGGATGGGAATATTGCGGGAAATGCATTTCATCAGGGGATTGGTCAGCGCGGCCAGATCCCCGTTGGTCTTCGTCTTGGCCTCTTCGATGGCCGTTATGTAGCGGCCTATGAGACGCGCGCTGGCGGGGCTGAGTTCCGCTGCGTGCTGGGCAATGCCGTTTCCTTCGAGCCGGAAGTCGGCCGCCTGCAGCAGCGCGTTGATCATGCCTTGGAGCCCCATGCGCCGCCCGTCCTCCGGCGAAAAGATCTTGGTGACCCCACACCCCTCAATCTGGGCAATCTCCGCCGGCACGATCACTCCCCCGCCACCGCCGAAGACTTTGATGTGATCCGCGCCGCGCTCACGCAGAAGGTCGACAATCAGCTTGAAGAACTCGACATGCCCCCCCTGGTAGCAGCTTGCGGCGATCGCCTGAACGTCCTCCTGGATGGCCGCCTCGACGATCTCGGCGGCCGGGCGGTTGTGTCCGAGATGAATCACCTCCGCGCCGGAATCCTGCAAAATGCGCCGCATGATGTTTATGGCAACGTCGTGTCCGTCAAAAAGCGACGTGGCGGTAAGGAGCCGGACATGGTTTACCGGCTTGTAGGCGTCCAAGAGCGGCATACGCGTGTTCCTCGTTCCCGTTTGGGTTTTGGACAATGCAACAACCGAAAAGAACGTGTTCCGGCATGATAGCAAAGGAACCATTCCATTGCCACCTCATCGTGAACGCCTCCCCTGGTTCGCGGCAGCAATCTGGCGCCAATCTCGCCGGAATGCTAGAATCGGAAACTCCAAGCCAAAACCGAAGTCGCTTTTTCCGGAGATATCATCAATGAAGGTCATTCGCAAGGTATTGAAGTGGGGCTTTCGCCTCGCATTGCTTATCGTGGTTGGCGCGACCGTCGCCGTCTGTGTGTATGGACATGCGCCCGCGCGACGCCCGGATTTGGTGACTGCCCTGCCTGCGGGGGTGCCCGCGCCGCCCCATGGCTATCCCAGTGAGATTACGTCGGCCCTGGCGGGCTACCTGTTGTACGATTTGATTCCGCTGGAAAACGCCCCCCCGGTACCGGGCGTGGTGATGAAGACCGATGTCCCGTATGGAAACGGCGACGGTATTCCATTGTCCCTTGACTTGTACACCCCGGAATCCGCCAAAGGCCCGGCTCCCGGCCTGCTGCTGTTTTATGGGGGAAGCTGGTCGGGGGGGCGCAAGGACCAACTGCGGGTGTACGCGCAGTATTTTGCGCAGCATGGGTATGTGGTGGCCACGCCGCAGTACCGCCTGAAGAAGGAGGGGCGATGGCCGCGTTCGGTTCAGGACGCCAAGTGCGCCGTGCGCTGGATGCGCGCGCATGCCGCCGAGAATGGCGTGGACCCGGAACGTATCGGCGTCATGGGCAATTCCGCCGGGGGGTATCTGGCGCTGATGGTGGGGTACACGGCGGGGGTGCAGGAGTTTGAGGGAACCGGGGGCTGTCCGGAACAAAGCAGTGCGGTGCAGGCCGTGGTCGACATCTACGGCCCGACCGATTTCACCGAGCCGATTCGCCGGGACCATCCGGCCATCACGGCCTACATGAACGGCCGCTATGAAGAGGACCCGGCGCGCTATGAGAAGGCTTCGCCCCTGCAGTATGTGACCGACAAAACGCCGCCCACCTGCGTCATCCATGGCACGGTTGACATGCTTGTCCCGGTGCAGCAGAGTGACCGGCTTGTGGAGAGGCTCAAGGAGAAGGGCATCCCGCACTATTACAGCCGTGTCAACGGCTGGCCCCACGCGATGGATGCCGTGGTGGCTGTCAATAATCATACCAGGGCGCTGGCGGTGGATTTCTTCGACAAGT
>CAIXUF010000552.1 GCA_903922535.1 Candidatus Hydrogenedentota bacterium | reverse complement strand
TGCGATGGACGCGCGAGGGGGGACAAGCCGTGCTGGACCCGCGCACCTACATCAAATCCGGCCGGTGGGAGGCATTTTGGAGACACTACAACCAGTTAGAACAGACTGCACAATAACGGTAGAATCAGAGCTACACCCTAAAGTAGTAAACGGCAAGCGGCACAAGCCCCGACATTATGATGCGGTGATTCGTTCCGAGCCTTAATTCCGTTGCCGATTGGCTTAGGCTGCCGCAGTTGAGGCCATAGTGAACATGACCCATGGCGAATTCGTCCGTGTCGAGTGTCACCGAGGCCTGCATTCCGAAGATGGCGCTCACCGCCACGTTCGATATCATCGGCCCCTGGCAGTCCACCGTGGCCGTGGCGGTTGCCGTGGCGGGAATCCCAGAACCGTTGTCCGCATCCTGGTATGTTGTTGTAATCGTGTCGCCCGCGGTCACCTGCAAAATACCGGGGGCGTCGACGGCCGCCAGGGAAATCGAGCCGGTGAAGGTGGACGTATTCGGTCCCGTTTCCGTCAATATCACCGTTTCACCCGGCGGATCCGGCTCGGTTGTGGACCCAATCGTGACCGCGACGGTCTGGGCCGTCAGCGGGTCCGTGTTGAGATCCGTGTCGGACACTGTCATCGAGGCCGTGCCGTTGCACGCGTAGGAACCCCTGCTGAATTGTATAGTTCCCTTCGGGGACATGTCACAGAGTGCAGGCGTGGCGCACAGGGAGAACACCTGCGGTCCCCAGGCTATGGCAAATCCCCGCACCCGGATCGTCCACAAGCCCGCCGCGGGCGCATCCACCACCACCTGCTCAATGTTATTGACGTGGTCCGCCTGGGCGCGCACGGCGGGATTGGCGGGATTGGCCGGGTCGAGCGTCCACGGATAATAGACGATTCCCGAGTCCGGCGCGATGACGGCGAGGTCCAGATCGTTGACCAGTTCGGGAATGGTGTTTGCCGCCCCCGGGGGATCGTCCCAGGCCAGGGTCGCCTTCAGCGAGGGCGTACCCACCGGCACAATGATGTAATATAGTCTATCCTCACCCTGGCTGACGGATGCTTCACGAAAACTGCCGGTGCGCATGAAATCAATGGTGTTCTGCACGCGCACCGAGCCGTAGCCATACTGGTAATCGGGACCGATGTTGCCAAGGTCCACGGCGTTGTGCGCCAGCAGGATTTTCAGCGTGGAGTTGCGCGGCAGCGCCGTCTCTGGAAACTGAACCTTCCAATCCTGGAGGATGAGAGCGCACAGGCCCGTCACCGTGGGCGTGGCCATTGAGGTGCCCCTGTAGGACGCATAGGCGGTGTCACTTGTGCTGATGCACGAGGTCACGCCGAGATCGTCATCCGTCTGCGAACCCGGCCCGCACACATCCGGTTTAATGCGGCCGTCGTCCGACGGTCCCCAACTCGAGAAGCCGGTCATCGAGTCGTCGTTCGAGTTCAGGGCACCCACGGTGATGTGGTTCTTGGCGCATGCGGGCGGAGCGGTCGTGTGATAGTCCGTGCCGCATCTTCCGCTGGAGCGCTCGTTTCCGTTGGCCCAGATGATGCGCAGCGGAACGCCAAGGCTTCCGCAAACGATGGAATCGATCAGCATTTCGCAGGCGCCATAGTCCCCTTCATAGCTGCACGGGAAGCCGTTCTTTGCCGTGTTGGTGCCTATCGAGTTGCTTGCAATCACCGCGCCAAAGGTGTTGACGGCTTCATTGTAATCCGCCTGGAGGTCGCCGGGATTGGTGTACAGGAAGGTGCCCGTGCCGTCGTACTCGAACCCGTAGGACTGCATGACAACACCAGGGGCCATGCCGCGGTACAGGTGGTCCGCACGGGCCGCGCCGCTGCCGCCTATCGTGCCCGCCACATGCGTGGAGTGATCGAGCATTCCCGAAGAATCGCGCACCGTAAGCCGTCCGCCGAAATCCTGGTGCGTCGCGCGAGCGGTACCGGCGTCATAGACCAGCACGTTGATGCCGGTGCCGTCGAGATTGTACGGGGCGGCATTGACGATGTCGGCCTGGGTGATGGCCCGGTTTGAGTCATTCACGGCCTCCATCGGCGGCAGGGGCGGTTCAATCCACTGCACCGCGTCCTCGGCGGCCAGGTCCTGGATGTTCGCCAGCGGCACCCATGCGACCACCGCATTGATGCTCGGCATGGCGTCTCGAATCTGGCCGCCATGGCGCTCCACAACGGCAACGCCTTCCGTGTCGAGCGGCACGTCAGGATGAAAGATGAGATAGAACACCGCGAAGTCAACGTCCTCCACCGCATTGACGCCCGTGCCGCCGGCGGCAGGGGCGGTGTTGGCGGTAGCGGCGGAAGCGGCCGGGGCGGCAACGGCAGTCGGCATTTTGAACCGCGCGAAATCCGGCCATTCCCCCCGGGCCACTGTCGGGTGCAGCTTCCAGTTCATCTCTATTTCATACGCCGCCGCCACTTTGGCCGCCCGTGTGGCGCTGGTGCCGGCGCCCCCGCCCGTCACTTTGGCGAAATAGGCGTTGCTTCCCACATAGTTCAGCAGGGTGATGCCGTTTTGAAGGAGTTCCGCCCTCCTGGCCTCAGTGACGGGGCCATCAAACTGGAGCACCGCATGACGACCCGCCGCCGACAATGTTGCCGCGGTGGAAGCCGCCGAAGCTGGATTGGAAACTGCGGAAACCGATTTGGCATTCGTCAGAGACGTGGATTTTTGCGGGGCACTCGGCGTTTTCCATTCAATTGCCGGGAGACCCAATGCAGCGGCTTCTCCCCCCACGGACGCGATAACCCCCAAGAGACCGGCGGCAATGAGAATTGCACAGCGTTTCCAAGAGAAGTCCCCCGGTCGGCCTGACAACAAGGATCTGTTCATAGCCTGCCTCCCGCTAATTCCTGGACGCCTAAGGCTGATTGACCGGGTAAACCATAATTTGCGGCATAATCTTTGTTTGCCGCACTCCGGAATAGACAACGGTTTGTGAACCAAGACTGGCCGTGACCTTTTGCGTGTCTCCTACCTGTTATTCGCCGCCGTCATCGATACCGCTATCACAGAATAATCGGTTGTCCTCATTTTGTCAATGCTGCTTTCACAAAACAAGGACATGCACGTCCTGCGGCAATTTGTGTGATTCTTGGAAGGACGCCAATTTGGTGCGGGTATCCGGGCTGCAACCCAGTCCCGTAACGTCGGCGCCACGGGCAAAACCTTTACGGCAACGCCAACCTTGCGTCGGCGCGCAGTTCGCCGTTTTCGCAGGCGGCCAGCAGGCTCAACTCCTTGACGCGGCCGGCGCTGTCCAGATAGGGCTGGGCGGTCTTGAGGAAGCTTTCCACGGTCTGTCCGCGCATGAGGTGGAACTCGGCCAGTTCCCTGCCCATGTCGACGATGGCCTGCGCGGCGGGCTTCGGCCGCACGCAAAGATACAGGTTGCCCTTGGTTTCCAGCGTGGACGCCGGGGGCGCGGCGGCCATTTCGGTGGCCGTGGTGAGGCTGGTGCTGAACAGGACGCCGCCGTTCCGGAGGACGAAGCTGGGCTTCATGGACGGTCCGCCCACCATGGGCAGGTAGACCAGCTTCTTTTCGGCATCGACCCTCGGAACGGTGTCAACGGCGGGCAGTTCTGCGGGCACGGCAGGGGGTGCCTGAATCAGCGCCGCCAGGGCGTCCCCGCCGCCGTCCACCGATCCCGCCAGGATCGGCACGGGCATCATGTCGTTGAGGTCAACGCCCGTCCAGGACAAACGCAGTCCGTTGCCCGCGCCGCGCACCACGCCCTGCAACAGGGCGATTGCGGGGGCAAATTGTGCCGGGACCGGCGGAGGACCGGAACCGAGCCACAAATTGGCCTGCTCCTCCTGTCCGAAAGCCTTTGCCAGTTGCAGAAGTGTTTGATTCAGGGGCTTGCCGAAATCGGCGGAGAGCATGACACAGCCGTCGGGTGCTGTCCGGAGGTCGCGCGGGGCTGTCCCCTCCAGCAGCCCGGCAAAGCGCTGTTTCCAGGTGTCGCCGACCCGCGCCTTCACGGAGGCGCGGATGGATGCGGGCTCCATCCACAGGGAGAACTGCACCGCGTCAAAAGTTCCCTTCAACTCGGGCACGGCGGCGGGATCAATCCGACCGTAGAGGTCCGCCCCCGTGGCGGCCGCCGACCATTCGGCCAGGGCCGTCCGGCCCACGGCCTCGTCGCTGTCCAGTGTGAGCGCGTGGGCCAGGGTCCGGCGCGACGGACTTGCCAGCAGCACCCTGCCGCGCACGGCATAGTAAAGCGACGCTTCGGGCAAATGGCGCAGGTGCAGGCCGCCCGCGTTGTCCGACTTGATCATCGGCAGAAAATGGAGGACCTGCTCGGCCAGGCAGCCGATGCGGGTCATGCGGGTGACGACCAGCAGGTCGCCGAAGTTGTCCGGGCGAGAACTGGACCAGTGGCTGATGCCCGTGCTGAGATTGTTCAGCAGCCACTTGGGCAGCGGCGGGTTGGCGGAAAGCCTGGCGAATTCGGCGCGGGTGCCGTCGCCCGTCGGCAGCAGTTCCCAGAGGCGCGACGCGCCCAGCATTTCCTGCTTGCGCATCACGTCCACCACGCAGGCCTGGAAGGAGCGGTCCCTGGGGATGAGCGAGCCCATCTCGTAATTGTCGCGGCTCAGCCACAGCGCGGCAATCGCCGCCACAATGGCCAGGAACAGCACGCCCCGGCCGATGCGGCCGGCCGCGCGCCGCCGCAGGTCGCGGCGCCGCTTGCGCAGGCTTCCGCCCATGGAAAAATTGCGAACCACTTCACTCATGGAAAACTACTCCTTCACGGAGATCGTGTTGTACGGGCCGATCGTCCCTTCCTTGCCCGGAAACGCCACGTACAACTTGCCGCTTTTGGGCACAAACACCACGCTGTGCCGGGTCTGGCCGTTGAACACGGTGGACAGCCCCTCCTTGCCGGATTCCTTGTCGCCAAGAATGCGCTGCATTTCGCGGTCGCCCACGATGCGTTTTTCCGACACCATGGCGAGCACACGCCCGTAGCGGCTGCGCGCCGCGTCGTCGGCGGAGGTTGACGCCGGATCGATCCCGGTCAGCACGCCCTCCTTGTC
>CAIXUF010000551.1 GCA_903922535.1 Candidatus Hydrogenedentota bacterium | reverse complement strand
TGCGATGGACGCGCGAGGGGGGACAAGCCGTGCTGGACCCGCGCACCTACATCAAATCCGGCCGGTGGGAGGCATTTTGGAGACACTACAACCAGTTAGAACAGACTGCACAATAACGGTAGAATCAGAGCTACACCCTAACTTTTCCTGGCCGGAAACATCTCCCCTGTTCGATAGACGGAAGACAGACCCCATGTTGCGCCCAACGGCCAAAGTGCCACGGATTTGCAAATCCATCGAGCGACTCCGTTGGGGCCAATCCGGACATCTCACCAACTTGCGCCTTCTATGTCTAACACAGCGCCAACGATTGACTTGTCAATGACGGCGTGGTTTAGGCGATGGCGGGCAGGAGATTGCTTCGCTTCGCAGCCAAGAAAGCAAGGGTATGTTCACACGAAAGCCTGGTATGTGTGCGTCAAAACTGGCGGCGCCGCGGCGGGGACTGCCATGAATCGCAAAGAGCAAATCAAAGACCGCAACCTGCGCGGCAAGATCCGCAATCGACCGAAGGCACGGTTTGCCGAACGCTTACTGAACGTCGATGGAAATGTCGATATAGGAGCCTTTACCGCTGGAGATTTCCTCCAACTCATCACTGGTGTATATCCGATCCAGCGGAGGGGCTTGTCTTCTGAATGACCAGTCTTCCTCCAAGGGGGATTGCTGGCTCAACACCCATTCCAGCAGGGAAGGCGCCTTTTTGTCGAAGAGCCAGTCGATGGGAGAATGGTTCTTTGCCGGGGGTTCCTCCGTCATGGAACGGGTTTCTTTGGTCCCGTCGGCGTGCGTTATTGTTTGCCGGGTTACCTTGCCGTCTTTGTAACGGTATTCGATGACCTTCTTTGCCCCGTCGGAACGCGTTATTGTCTGTTGGACCATCCTGCCGTTTTCGTAACGGTATTCATGGGCGTAACTGATTCCGTCAGCGTGGGTTGTTGTTTCTTGGATCACCCTCCGTCTTTGTACTGGAATTGGGTGGTCTTTCTGGTTCCGTCGGCGCGCGTCACCGCTATTTGCGTCGATTTTTCGCCGCTGTACTCTGTGACTGTCCTGGCATCCCCGGCAGGCGATTCCGTCACTTGGCTGTCCTTTGTTTGCCCGCCTGTCTCGTGTGCGTCCGGGGAACGGTCTGTTCCGGTTCCTCGGCCTCCAAGCATTGCGCACCCGGCGGTAAGAACCATTGCGAGGAGCAAGAAGCGTGAAGCGGTCACAATCCGTCCTGTTCTTTGCATGACACCACGTCCCAAAGGTTTGGCGGTTTCAGCACGGCGGAGACTGGAGGCCTGTCTGCGCTGGCCGACAAATCAAGTGAATGACTGTTGAAAAGCGAGACACCGGAGTGTCCATTGCGATGAACTCGGCGTATGTTATCAGGAACTCCCAAAATGGAACAGCGGGAAACGAATGCCGCGGTCATAACGAGTCTTCGCCCGTCAACAGGGGCGGTTTTTCGGGAACAGCAACAAGCGACTCTTCGCACGGGCTGCCGGCATTCCGGCGCGATTCTTTCGTCAAGACCAGCGCGGCCAGTGTGATCAGCGCCGCAGTGGACAGGTACAGGCCGACATAGTCCAAACCGTAATTCTTCGCGAGCGAGAGGGCGATGTAGGGCGCGAGCGACGCGCCAAGGATTCCGGCGATGTTGAAGGTTAATGACGCGCCCGTGAAGCGCACCTCGGCGGGAAAGAGTTCGGAGAGCATGGTGCCGAGCGGTCCGTAGGTAAAGCCCATCAGGCCCAGGCCCAGGCACAGAAAGCAGGTTACCAGCACGGCGCTTCCGGAGCCGAACATGGGCGACAGCAAGAAGCCGAACAGCGCAATGGCGGCCGTCACCGCTATGAGTGTCCGGCGCCGTCCGTAGCGGTCGGCCAGGAGGGCCGACAGGGGTATCGTGGCGGCATAGACCAGCGTGGAAAAGAGCTGCATCCGCAGGAACACCGGGCGCGTGTAGCCGAGCGATGTGGTGGCCCAGCTCTGCGTGAAGACGGTCATGAGATAGAAGAGCGTGAAGGTTGTCATGGCGATGAACACGCCCAGGACGAGCGCGCGCGGGTGCCGCGCCACCACGGTCGCCGTCGGAATCTTGACCCGCCGGTTGTCTTTCAGCACTTCCTCAAAGGCGGGCGTCTCGGTGATCTTCAACCGCACATACAGGCCGACAAGGATGAACACCGTGCTGGCAAGGAAGGGAAGACGCCATCCAAAGCTGAAGAATTGCGCGTCGGTGAGCGACTCGCTCAACAGCAGGAAGAAACCGCTTGCAAGGATGAAGCCGATGGGCGAGCCCAACTGGGGGAACATGCCGTACCAGGCGCGTTTGGCCGGGGGCGCGTTCTCGGTGGCGAGCAGCACGGCGCCGCCCCATTCGCCCCCAAGGCCCAGCCCCTGCCCCAGGCGGCACAGCGCCAGCAGCAGCGGCGCGGTGGCGCCTATCGTGGCGTAGGTGGGCAGCAGGCCGATGGTGATCGTCGAGATGCCCATGGTCAGCAGCGTGGCTATCAGGGTTGTCCTGCGTCCGATGCGGTCGCCAAAATGGCCGAACAGGGCGGAGCCGACCGGGCGCGCGAAGAACGCAATGGAAAAGGTCGCCAGCGATTCCAGGGTGCCTGCCATGGGATCGGCGCGGGGAAAGAACAGTTTCGGAAAGACCAGCACTGCCGCGTTGGCGTAGATGTAGAAATCAAAAAACTCAATGGTTGTCCCTATCAAGCTGGCAAGCAGGACAAGCGCAACGGGGTTTCGTGGTTTTTCAGCACCGGCGGGTTCGCGCATTGGATTTCCTTTGTGTGTCATAAACGGGGCACCGGGCACGCATCCTAGCAAACGGCGGCGGGAGTGCGCCAATTGTGGGCGGTGCGCCCTTTGCTATATGCTCCTATCCGCCAACGGGTCGTCATTGCGGGCGCATGCTTCAGAACGCGCCCATGGACAAAGGAGGATGCTGCGATGAAGAACGAATCCCTCACCACCCGCCGTCAATTCATCCGCACCGCCGCCGCAACGGCCGCGGTTTCGGGCCCGCTCATCCTTTCCTCCTGCGTGACGGCAAGGGGACGCGTGGCCGCCCCGGGCGACAGGGTGACGCTGGGCGTTATCGGGATGGGCCCGCGCTGCAGATACGTTTTGCCGCAGATGCTGGAACAGCCCGATGTGCAGTGCGTTGCCGTGGCCGATGTCCAGGCGAGCCGCCGCGACGCCGCCAAGGAATTCGTTGACAAACACTACGGCAACAGCGATTGCGTTCTGTACCGCGACTTCCGCGAAC
>CAIXUF010000550.1 GCA_903922535.1 Candidatus Hydrogenedentota bacterium | reverse complement strand
TGCGATGGACGCGCGAGGGGGGACAAGCCGTGCTGGACCCGCGCACCTACATCAAATCCGGCCGGTGGGAGGCATTTTGGAGACACTACAACCAGTTAGAACAGACTGCACAATAACGGTAGAATCAGAGCTACACCCTAATAAGATATGTTGTAGCAGGAAATGGCTCCCTGATTGTACTGTGCGAAGACCCCCGTGCGTTTCGGCAGGCCTGGATCGAAGATGTCTTCTCCGTTCAATCCGCGCGACGCAAAGAAGACGATGCAAAGACCGGTCGGCGAGGTGATCTGCATCTCCCATTCCGCCACGAAGGATTCGGGGAAATCGCGCGGGCACCAGTAGACGAGGTGACCGTCCTTGATGATGCTGTCCGGGTCTTTGGACGCCATTTCCATCCAGCCATCCTTGAATGACACCGTTCCAAGGCCTTCCATTACCCAGCCCCCGGTACTTCCCGGTGCGTCCAGCGCAGAAGCGTACAACAGTTTCCCCTGGCGGGCTGCAATGTCCATGGGGGCAGGCCCATTTTCCCGGACACCAAACAGTTCAGCATGTTTTCCAAGCATGGAGCCGGGGACTTGGGCCCGTGCCTGGGTTTCGTCCAGGTACCGGGGCTCGGTCGAGACCAGGGTCGTCTTGAACGGTCCCTCCGCGACGCGGACCGACCTGCCCTTCCGTGCCTTCCACGGTTCAAGCTGCGTTTCGGCCAGGCGCAGTGCGGTTCCGTTCACATAACCTGCAAACCGTCCTGCCGCGGCGTCCCACGTGTACTGAATGAAGTATTCTTCCGGCCCGGGGAGGCCCGGCATCTCAACCATGAGGTCGTCCGCTTTCACTCCCCGGGCCCATAGCCACTGCAACTCGCAGACGGTCGAGGATTGGGAAAAGCGGACCGTCGCGATCCCCGGTATGTCGAGAATGTCGACACGGGCTGACTTCACTTTCTTGCCGGTGTGGTACTCCTGGTCCGTCTGGATTCGGAAACTGATGGTGCCTTGGGCACCCAGGGGGTTCTCCAACGTGATGACGGAACAGCGTTGCTGCACCCCCGTGTAAACCGCCCAGCCGGCCATAAGGGCAAGGACCGCCCAAAGAAGAAGCTTGGTGCGGCGCTTCATGGTTCGCACGCCTTCGCGTCTGCCCTGGCAAACACCACGTTCATTCATCGCCGTCGCCGCTGCCAGCAGATTTGTTTCGCTTTTTCTTCTCGGCCTTGCCAGGTTTGGGGGCGGGCGGGTTTGCCTCCAGGTTTCTCAGCCGGTCGCCCAGGGTGCTTGCTCCTTCTTCAGCCCTTCCGACAGGGCCGCCGTCGCCCAGCAGGAACAGGTTTCGGTACAAATGGTTCTGCGCGCCTTTGTGTTCACTGACGACCATCCACCCGGCGGGCCCTCCGTTGCGCACCAGCGTGCTTGGAACGTAACCTGCGTCCTGCGAGGAGATGAGGCAGGCGCCTTTGGCCCAGGTCAGTCCGCCGTCTGATGTTCTCCACCAGCAGACCTCACCCCCGCTTGAAAGCAGCATCTGGACCACTTGGGGAGATTCGACGATCATGTCTCCGTCCTGGCTTTTGGAATCGCCCACGACAACGATGGGGGCCTGCCATGTGCTGCCCAGCCACCGGGAGTACCGCACCTGACCCTTTCCCATTCTGAAGAGAATGTGTGGATTGCCCTCGTTGTCAACGTGGCAGGTGCCGTGATTGGACCGCTCGGTTCCACTGTTGAACACCAGCGTGTTCTCGTCCGCATATTCCTTCGTGACGGGCAGCGTCAGCGACTTTCCGCCGGCGTTTTCCCAGGAATTATCGGCGCAGTTCATCTTCATGTAGTAGCCGTTGTACCGCTCCTTGGTGTGCCCCATGACCCGGCAGGGATGGTACACGTAGGACGCGGTGATCGTGTCACCCTTCCCCTTGTCAAACCACGCATACCAGGCGTCATGTATGTTTAGGTCACCTTCCTGGATCTTGTGTTTCAGCAAGGAAACCGGGGCCGCGAAAGTCCGGCAGTTGTCCGTGGACTTCTGACACACCCAGTCGCTGCGGTGGGAACCGTGCCGATAGAAGAGATAGATGTCGCCGTCGTCCATCTTCACAAACTGGCTGTACGTGCCGAAGGGATCAACGTTGTCTAAAACCTCCCATGCCGAAATGTCCCCCGGATTCTTCGACACGACATGCGTCTGCCTGCCGTTGCCCGGCGTTCCGAGATGGTTTATGCCCAGCGTGTATCTTCCGCCATGGCCGCCGAAGATCAGGTGAATATACCCCTTCCCGTCCACAATCATCGCGGGCCGCCCATGATTGTCGGGGCCCTTGGGATCCACCGGGTCCGGCGTCTTGCCCATC
>CAIXUF010000549.1 GCA_903922535.1 Candidatus Hydrogenedentota bacterium | reverse complement strand
CCCAACGGCGCGGGCAAGACCACCACGTTCAGCATGATCGTCGGCCTGCTTAAACCGGACACAGGCCGCATCTGTTTCCAGGGCGAGGATATCACGCGGCTGCCCATGTACCGGCGCGCGCGGCGCGGCATCGCCTATCTGCCCCAGGAGCCGTCGGTGTTCCGCAACCTTACGGTGCGCCAGAACCTGACCGCCATCCTGGAATACCAGAAGATGGGCAAGTCCGAACGGGACGCCCGCGCCGACAAGCTGCTGCAGGAAATGAACATCGCCCACCTCGCCGACAGCCCCGCCTTCACGCTGTCCGGCGGCGAACGCCGCCGCACCGAGATTGCGCGCGCGCTGGTCATCGAGCCCAAAGTGTTTCTGCTTGACGAGCCCTTCGCGGGCATCGACCCCATTGCCGTGGCCGATTTGCAGGACACGGTGTCGCGCCTGCGCGACAGCGGCATCGCCGTGATCATCACCGACCACAACGTCCGCGAGACCCTCCAAATCACGGACCGTGCCTACATCATCGTCGAGGGCAGCGTGCTCGTCTCCGGCACGTCGCGGGAAATCTCCGAGAATGAGAAGGTGCGGCAAATCTACCTGGGCGAGAAGTTTCAGTTGGCCTGACAAAGACGGCGATGGGAAGTATGGGAAATACGGGAGTAATGGGAGGCTTGAGGACGGCTTGTTTTCTCCCAGCGATCTCCCATACTTCCCATACTTCCCAACCGCCTTTCACCCCCCCCTGCCGTGCCACGATGGCCAGTCCTGTCGCGTCGTTTATCACATTCGCCTGTCATGCACAACAGGCCTACTGGGTGTGTTCGCGCCGGCGAGCCGTTGGGGGTGCTTGAGCAGTTGGTGAATATGGGGTACAATTCGGAGGGTACACAGGTGATTCATACATGACCGTGGCCACGAAGGACTTTAACCTTGACGATGCCATTCAACGCGTCAACAGCAGCCACGAGTCCGTTGTGCTCAGCAAAGACGGCAAGGAGGTGGCCGTGATCATGTCCATTGTGGAATGGGAAGACCTCATGGATATGGAGGCCGTGCGGCGGGCCAGACAGGAACCCGGGGAAGATGTCCTTTGGGAGGACGCCAAGGGAGAACTGGGGCTGAAATGACCTATACGGTCGTATTGACGCCGCACGCTTTCCGCGCGATGAAAAGGCTTTCAAAAACAGCAAAAACAGGCCCAGCGTACCCATTTTTCCTTATCTGTTACCTATGCGCCCAGTCGGGCATACCGCGACATTGACGAGTTGTCGGACGATGCCCAAAACTAGGTTGCCTTTCCAAGGAGTCAAAGAATGATGCGGGTCCCACCTGAAGTGGACAGTCCTACGGCACGGCTCATGCAATGGAGCATTGGAGATGCTTGCGGTCCATGGTATATTACGATCCATCCCACCAATCGCTGTAATCTCACCTGTGCAATATGCTGGCAACGCAAGCATGAAACCATCGATTATGCCAACGAATTAAGCGAGGAACGTCTATTGCGACTGGTGGATGAATGCGCGCAAATGGGGGTGAGGGAATGGACAATCGTTGGCGGTGGTGACCCAATGTTGCGCGCTGACACAGTCATCAAAATGTGTGAACAAATTCGGCGCCATGGTATGAACGGGAACATTCAATGCAACGGCACGAATCTCGGAGCCACGCATTTTGAACGGCTGGTGGATTTGGAATGGCAGGAAGTATTCTTCAGTGTTGACGGTCCCGATGCAGACATCAATGATAGAATTCGTTGTGCCGGAGCATTTGAGAAAGCCACCGCGAACATTCAAAATCTTGCCGGCATTCGTCATCGGCGCGGTGCGCATTTTCCGCGCATGTACTTATATCATGTCATTGTAAATCTAAACTATGACAAGCTGCATCTTATGGTGGAACTGAGCCACAAACTGGGGTGCGATGGAGTGAAGGGCACACCGCTGATACCGGAGACTGGGGTCACCGAGCATTTGACATTAAATGCTGAACAACTCGGGCAAGTACCGCAATGGATTAATAAGGCCACTGCGCGTGCCAACGAGATTGGACTCGAAAACAATTATCACTGGCTGAGCGAAAACATTCAGCCCAGCAGGTACGGATTGGAAAAGAAGGGCAGGAAACCCGGAGACCTGGGCTTTGACCATGTTGGCTGTATCGAGCCTTGGTTGAGTCTTATCGTCAGGGCTGACGGTAAAACGGGCCCTTGCTGCGCATTTTGGGATGATCAGGCCCCCAATATTGCAGAACAGAGCATTTCAGAAATCTGGAATGGCTATATCGCCGGTGTAAGGCATGGCATTCTTGAAGATTCTTTCCCTCCCTATTGTTCCACATGCCAACCATGTTTGCGCACGCGCACAGAGATAACGCTCAAGAAACTGAAAGAAGATGTTCCCGGACAGTTCAGGCAAATGCGGGGATTCAAGAACGCCGCCTGCCTGGTGCGGAAGACTCAGGCCAGTATCCGTAGGCATGGCTTCTTTCTCGCCTTGTATCGGGGTCTGCAGTGGTTTTACATTACCTGTCGATAGCGGCGTTTTACAGTCTGTCTTCTCTGCGCTGCTCGCGCCACTTTGCCAACCGGACAGGAGACCATGTGGATTGTAGACGAAGTATGACTTCGAAGGATCGGGGACGCTTCCCATTTGTTGGGTATCAACACTTCAAGTACGCCTCGTTAGCAAGACAATAAATGGGAAGCGTCCTTATCTATACTTTTACTATGTTTACACGTACTGCGCCACAATGGCCAGTCCCGTTGCCACACTGGTGAAAGTGTCGCGCTGCTGGACACGCTCGGCGCCGTAGCGCTCGTGCAGCATGTCGCGGATGGCCGGGATCAGGCTGGTGCCGCCCGTGGTGAGCACGAGATCAAGCTGGTCGGGCCGCAGTCCGGCCGCCGACTCGGCCTCCTCAATGGTGCCGAGCATGATGGCGAGTTGGTCCTCGATGATGTGCGAGAACTCGCCCCGTTCCAACCGCTCATCCAGGTGAATGTCCATGTAATGCAGGGAGATGTCCGTTTCCATGCCGTAGGACAGCCGCTTTTTCGCCGCCTCGACCTCGCGCACGATGGGATAGCCGAAATTGCGCTGGATGAGAAAACGCAGCGCGCGCAGGCCCTCGGGGTGGTCACTGCTGGATTCGGCGGCGAGCAGCCAGTTGATTGTCTCCTCGGTATTCAGCTTGTACAGGTTCTGCCAGTCGAGGATCTGGTTGTAGACAAACTGGGGCATGGGCAGTTTGTTCGGGCCGTAGCGGGCGCGGCTGCCGAACACGGGGAACAGTTTGCTGCGGATGATCTCGCGGTCAATCGCGTCGCCCGCGACGGGCACGCCGGACACGGCCAGAATGCGGCTTTCGGCAAGGCGCTGCGCCGGGCCGTGCCCGCCGCCAAACTCCATGATGCACACGTCGCAGGTGCCGCCGCCGATGTCCACCACCATGAGCCGCTGCCGCTCGTCCGAGGCCACGGCATACTCCACGCACGCGCCCACGGGTTCGTAGAAGAAATTCACCTCGCGAAAGCCCGCCAGATGGGCGGCCGTGAGCAGGCGCCGCTCCGCGGTTTGATCCTCTTCCCGGTCTTTGGAAAAGCGCACCGGGCGGCCGAACACGGCCCGGTCCACCGGCGCGCCGGCGGCCTCGTCCACGGCGGACTTGATGCGGCGCAGGATGATCGAGACCAGCTCCTCGATCTGGTACTGGGTGCCGAACACCTCCGTGCCCTTGAAGCCGCGGTGGCGCATGAGCGTCTTGAGCGACTGGAACAGGCGGCCCGGCGAGTTTATCTCGACCATCGCATGCGCCCGGACGGACTCGCGGCGCTCCGGATCAACCGCATCGGGACGGTAACTCTCGCTCTTGTCCGGCTCGGAGGGGACATAGGCCTCTATCTCGACGCCAAGGTCGATCTGCTTGAGAATGACCTCGCGGTCCACGTTGCGGTCAATGAACGCATTGGCCGCGGCGCGCCCCACGATGGATTCGCCGTCACGCGTGATATACAGCAGCGAGGGCAGCGAGGTGCCGGGGTCGTTGCCGTCGTCCAGATGCAGCACGCGCGCGGACACACCGTCCGATACGGCCACGCTTGAGTTGGTCGTGCCAAAATCAACACCGCAATACAGTTGCGTCAAGACGACATACCTCGCTTTGGTGAAAAGAAATCCCTCTCCGCCCCCCGGCCCGGTTTCGCCGGCGCATCGCGGGAAAACGCGGAGTATACCAGAACCGCCAAACCGCATTCCCACAGACATTCAATATTCAACAGCACCATCGGCTTCTCCTATTCCCCCACCCTGCGGCTATACACGTCCCTGCAATTGCCCCGAAGAAGGACTGCGAACGCTGCACGCAAAAGGCAAACCAAACTGTCTGGAAGGACTGCACGCGCTTCGGGTTTGCCTCAAATCATCCCCGCTGGAAGCCAATACCGCAAAACAGGTCCGACCCCGCAATCGTGTCATGTTTCGTATGTCTTTTTATTGCAATACTTTGCAACGCAGTACTGCCATGGCATTGTTTCTGCTAGGATAACCCAGTCGGGCGGTGTATACTGCCCGCCAGAGATCTTGGCCAATGGAACTTTTATTAAACCTGCTTTGGTTGTTCATCAGCATGGCGCTATTTGGAGCATGGTGCTGTTGGAACCTCTTTAGCCGTACCCATCGGGCCGGTGCCACACGTCTGTTGTTTGAAGCGCTGCTGATTGCCTGCATTGCGCTTTTCCTGTTTCCCTTCATTTCCATGAGCGACGACATTGTCGGCTGGCCCCTGTGGGTGCGTGAGGACCGCTCTTCGCTGCTGTCCGCCGTGGCGCACCCCGATCAGGGATTCTCCGGTCATGCCAGCCATGGCTTGACGTTTTTTCTCGTAATTCTCTGCCTGGTGGGCGGCTGCCTTGTCCACGAGAAGTGCGGCCATCCCCTTCTCTTGGAAACGCAAGACATTCCCGTTTTGCCGTTCCCCCCGAATGCCCGCCCCCTGCGGGCGCCTCCCTGCCTGTCTTCCTTCCACGGCAACTAGCACCCTCCCCTTTTCCAGAGCACGATAACACGCTTCCGTATTCCGCCGTCATGCATGCAGGGCATGACGGGGGATGGTCATCAATGAATGCCCAAAACGGATGCCCCATGCGGGCACAGCACTGGACAAAACCATGCGAATACGCCATCTGTGCATTATTCCGGCGGCTATCGCTGCCTGGTGGATTTCCTTTGCCGGTTGGAGTGAGGAAACCGGTGTCCCGGCCAAAGCGCCCGGCGTCGAGATTCCGGACAAACTCACCCTTCACGACGCCCGGCAGATAGCGTTTGAACTGAATTGGGACCTTCTGGCAGCGAAGAGCAGCATTGATCTGGCCGACGCGCAAAAGATTATCGCCAGGGAATACCCCAACCCCTCGTTCTCGTGGGGTACCGCGAAGGTCAACATCGACGGCCGGACCAACAGCGTGGAAAAGGGTTCCAACGGCGTCAGCCCGTTCGCTGTTCCAACACAGCGCATGAATGGCCTCTGGGAGCGCAGCTATGACACGACCATCGCCGTCAGCCAATTGATCGAACTCGGCGGGAAACGGCGGCTGCGCGCGGCATCGGCCGACGCGGGCGTCGAGGCGGCGGAAGCGCAGTTCCGGGACGCGAAGCGCATTCTGGACAACGGCGTCATCAAGGCGTATGCCGCCGTGCTGCTCGCGGAAAGCAATGCCGCAATACTTCGCAATTCCGCCGGGTCCATGCGCAAAGAGGCGCAACTGGCCGCCATCCGCGAGAAGGCCGGTGAAATCTCCGCAACCGACCGCACCCAGATCGAGGTGGCCGCCGGTCGCTTTGAATCGGACGCGGCGGCGGCGCTGGCAGCGGCGGAGACGGCGCGCGTTTCGCTGCTGACCCTCGTGGGCAGCCCGCAGCCCAAGGCGGAATGGACGGCGGCAGACGCGCTTGAGGCACTGGCCGCAGCCCCTGCCCCGGCGCCGCCTGAACAGGAATGCCAGCGACCCGATCTTGTGGCGGCCCGGGCCGCCCTGAAGAAGGCGGAGTTTGACCTGCAGGGCCAGCAGAAGCTGTGGATTCCCGATCCCACGATCAGTCTGGGCTATGAGCACCAGCCGCCGGACGCGCCCAACACTATCGGCGTCGGCGTTTCCCTGCCGCTTCCCGTCTGGCACAAGTACAAGGGCGAGGTGCAGGCCGCGATGGTGGCGCGCAACGACGCGCTGCGCACCATCCAGAAGGTCCGCGCCGCGATTATTGCCGACCAGAACCAGGCGCGGATTGCCTATTCCGACGCGTCCCAGCGCTGGCAGCGGTACAAGACCGAAGTTCAGCCCAAGTCGGCGCAGGTCAAAGAGAACATCTCATTCGCTTACCAGAAAGGCGGCGCCACTATCCTGGACCTTCTTTCGGCGCAGCGCGCGGACAACGACACAAGACTGGCCACCGTCCAGGCCGCGGCCGACACGCTCAATGCGCTGGCGGACATTGCCGCAGCCCGCGGCGTTGAACTGAAAACGGAAAGCGAGCAAGCACAATGAAACCTCACATTGCCCTTTGCCTGTCATTGGCAGCGGCGCTGTTTCCCGGTTGCGGACGCCTGCACGCCATGACACAGTCCCAAGACCCCTACGGGCAGGTGGCCGCCGCTCCGGCGGCCGAAGAAGCCCCCGAATACTCGATTGACGGCGACAAGATCACCTTCCAGGAAAAGGCCCCCCAAATGGCCTCCCTGTCGGTGGAAAGTTGCAGGGCCCGAACGGAACTCGTGCTGCATTTCAATGGAAGGGTGGTATGGAACGACGAGAAGAGCGTGGGCGTCTTCACTCCCGTCAGCGGACGCGTGAAGGAAATCCTTGCCCATCTTGGAGACAAAGTGGACAAGGGAACCCCGCTGGTGACCGTCGACTCGCCCGACTTCGGCCAGGCGCAGACGGACCTGCGCCAGGCGGACAGCGGCCTGAGACTCAGTGAGCGCAATCTGGCCCGAACCCGCGAACTCTGCGACCACGGCGTGGCCGCCCGCAAAGATTTGGAGTCGGCCGAGGCCGATCACGAGCGCGCCCTGGCCGAAAAGGAACGCGCGGCCGCGCACCTTGCCCTGCTGGGCGGCAAGAATGCCACTGTTGATCAACTCTATCGCCTGTGCGCGCCCATCGCCGGAACCGTGGTCGAGAAGAACATCAACCCCGGCCAGGAGTTGCGCCCAGACCAGATGCTGGCCAACGCCGCCCCCTATTTTGCGCCCCAATTTCTCATCTCCGACCCCGCAGAACTGTGGGTGTATCTCGACATGGCGGAGAAGGACATTGCGATGGTGCACCCGGGGCAGACGCTGTCGGTGACCACACAATCCTGTCCCGGCCGCTCCTTTGCCGGAAGAATCGACGTTGTGGGCGACTCGCTGGACCCCGCCACGCGAACCGTGAAGGTGCGCGGTTCTGTGCAGAATCCCGACCGGATGCTCAAGGCGCAGATGTACGTGGCGGTGGATGTGGTGGACGGCCAGCAGCCTCCGGCAGGGGTCAGCGTCCCGTCCAAGGCGCTCTTCATGAAAGGTACCAAACACTATGCCTTTGTTGCCGAAACGCCCACCGCATTCGTCAGGCGCGAGGTGGTTGTCGGCGACGATCGCGGCGAAGAAACCGTGGCAACGGAGGGGCTGTCGGCAGATGACAGGGTGACGACAGCAGGCAGTCTTTTCCTGGAGTCGATCCTTGAGTCCAAGGAGAGCGCCCAATGAACACGCCCGTTTATTCCCTGTTGCGCCGCTCGGCGGCAAGGCCCGCGCCAGCCTGCGCCGGATTAATTCTCGGGAACGACAGCCTTGTGGCGACAGCCCGCGCCGTGGGCGGGCAGGGTCTGAGCCAGGGAGGTCACCCGCATGATTAAGCAACTGATACACTTTGCCCTATATCAGCCGATGTTCCTCGTGATGATGGTGGTCCTGTTCATCGCGGGCGGGATCACCGCGTTTCGGACGCTTCCCATTGAGGCATTTCCCGATGTTTCGGACATACAGGTGGTGGTCATTTCGCTCTATCCCGGGCACGCGTCGGAGGAGGTGGAGAAACAGGTGACGACCCCGCTCGAAATCGCGCTGAGCGGCGTGCCGCACGCGGTGCGTCTGTTCTCGCACACGCAATTCGGCCTGTCATACATCGTGCTCACCTTCGATGACAAGGCCGACGACTATTTCGCGCGGCAGCGCGTCGAGGAGCGGCTCACAGACGTTGACCTGCCGCCCGGCGTGAAGCCGCAGCTTGCCCCGCTTACCACGGCCATCGGCGAAATATACCGTTTCCGGCTGAAGGGCGACAAGACCAGCCCGCGCGATCTGCGCACGTTGCAGGACTGGGTCGTTGAGAGAAATCTGCGGCAGGTCCCCGGCGTGGCCGACATCGTGACCTTCGGCGGACTCATCAAACAGTACGAGGTGAATCCGGACCTCACGAAGCTGAAGTCCTACGGCCTTACCATGCAGCAGTTGTTCACGGCGCTGGGCCGCGGCAACGCGAACGCCGGCGGCAACTATGTCGAGCAGGGCGAGCAGCAGTTTCTCATCCGCGGAATCGGCCTGCTGCGCTCGGCGGACGACATCGGCAACATTGTCGTCACGGCGCGCAACGGGACGCCGATTTCCGTGAAAGACGTTGCGGACGTGACCATCGGCGCGGTGCCGCGCCAGGGCTTCACAGGGCAGGACGACGACGACGAGATCGTCTCCGGAATCGTCCTGATGCGAAAGGGCGAAAACCCGTCGGACGTTCTCGCAAGCGTCAAGGACAAGGTTCATCTGCTCAACACATCGTTGCTGCCGAAGGGCGTGGAAATCGTGCCCTACTACGACCGCACGTGGCTCATCGGCACCACCCTGCACACCGTTTTCAAGAATCTTGCCGAGGGCGCGCTGCTCGTCACACTCGTCCTGCTGCTGTTCCTCGGCAATCTGCGCGCGGCGGCCATTGTTGCGATGATGATTCCCCTGTCCCTGCTTGCCACGTTCCTAGGCCTGAGCTGGCGCGGCATTCCGGCCAACCTGCTTTCCCTCGGGGCCATGGACTTCGGCATTATCGTGGACGGTGCCGTGATCGTCGTCGAGAATATCTTCCGAAGGCTCAGCGAACATGAGCACAAAACGGAGCGCCATGCTGTGCGCGACATCATCATGGCCGCCGCCGCGGAGGTGGGGCGCCCGACCTTCTTCTCCATGCTCATCATCATTGCCGCGCACATTCCGATCTTCACACTTCAGCGGCACGAGGGCCGCATCTTCGCGCCCATGGCCTGGACCGTCACCTCGGCCCTGATCGGCTCGTTGCTGTTGTCGCTGACCCTGGTTCCGCTACTGTGCTACTTCCTGCTGCAAAAGAACCTTTCCCACAAGGAAAATCTTGTCGCCCGAACGTGCCGGCGCCTCTATGAACCAACCCTAGGATGGGCACTCCGGCACCGATTCGTGGTGCTCGTCCTCGCCATCAGCGCGCTCGCCACGAGTTTCGGCATGGCCACGAAGCTGGGAACGGAGTTCCTGCCCGAACTCAACGAAGGCAGCATCTGGGTCAACGCAAACTGGCCCGCGAGCATCTCCGTCGGGGAAATGGTCAAACAGTGCGCGCGCATGCGGCGGGCACTGCGCACCGTTCCCGAAGTCAACACGGTGATTTCCAAGGCGGGACGCCCGGAAGACGGAACGGACCCAAAGCCGATCAACATGGCGGAGTGTTTTGTGGACTTGAAGCCACAGGACCAATGGCGCCCCGGCATGACAAAAGAGGGGCTTATTGACGAGATGCAAAAGGCGCTGGACACGACCATCGGCGTGCCTTCGAGCTTCTCGCAGCCGATACGCGACAACATTCTGGAAAGCATCTCGCAAATTGACGGCCAGGTGGTGATCAAGGTTTTCGGCGACGACTCTTCCACGTTGCGCCAAAAGGCGCAGGAGATGCTCAAGGCCATTGCCGACGTGCCGGGCGTGGTCAACGCCGCGATTGATCGCGCGGGCGAGGTTCAGCAGGCCATAATCGAGATAGACCGCGCCCGGGCGGCGCGCTACGGCCTCAACATCGGCGATGTCGAGGATGTGATCGAAACCGGCCTGGCCGGAAAGACGGCAACGGATTTGTGGGAGGGAGAGAAACATTTTGGCGTCGTTCTGCGCCTCTCCGAGGACAAACGCTCGCTTGCCAATCTGAAGAAGATCCTGGTCGACACCCCCGACGGCCTTCATGTTCCGCTGGAGCAACTGGCCACATTCAAGGAGTCGGGGGGAAGCATGAATATCAGCCATGAAAACGGCACCCGCCTTTCGGCCATCAGCGTATTCATCAAGGGCCGCGACATGGGCAGCGTTGTGGCCGACATGCAGAAGTGCGTCGGCAAGATCCCCCTGCCGCCCGGCTATTTCGTGACATGGAGCGGCGAATTTGAGAATCAGCAGCGCGCAATGCGGCGGCTCATGCTTGTCGTCCCCGTCAGCGTTTTCCTCATCTTTATTCTGCTGTTCGACGCGTTCAAATCCATCAAAAGCGCCCTGCTGATACTGATGAACGTTCCGTTCGCGCTGATTGGCGGCATCTTTGCGCTGCTGTTCACGGGCATCCCGCTGAGTGTGTCCGCCGCCATCGGTTTCATTGCCTTGTTCGGCCAGGCAGTCTTGAACGGCGTGGTGATGGTGAGCTGCTTCAACCAGCTTCGCGGGGAGGGGATGTCGCCCGTTGAAGCCGTGAAACGCGGCGCCGCCGTGCGGCTTCGCACCGTCCTGATGACGGCACTGCTCGCGATGCTTGGCCTGCTGCCCATGGCACTGTCACACGGCATCGGTTCGGAGACACAAAAGCCGCTCGCGATTGTCATTATCGGCGGTCTTGTGTCGGCAACACTGCTCACGCTGTTTGTGCTCCCCGTCGTCTATCTCTTGTTCGTGAGCGGGAGCGACGACGTGGGGCGGACGGACGATCCTCCTGTAGTCTTGACGGATGCGGTGCGGGAACAGGGATTATGAACGCATGTCACGATCTCTCAACACCGAAAACCGTGGCAACAGACAGAAGTTGCCAAGTAGATCGGGCACAGTCTTCAGGAACTGCGCCTGGCAAGGCGGCGCCTTTTCGGAATCTTTGCCCTGGACTGTGGGTTCACCGGTAAAGCAGAAGAACAGAGAGGGCCATTTATGCCCAAATGGCCCGACCGGACTGCGCTTATGTCAAGCGGCTGTCCGGCACACATGGGTGGCTTGAAGGAATGATAACTATGAAAAGGTCCGGTTTCACCCTCATCGAACTGCTCGTGGTCATCGCGATTATCGGCATCCTGGCGGCCATCCTGCTGCCGGCGCTGGCCCGGGCGCGCGAGGCCGCGCGCCGCTCCAGTTGCGCGAACAATCTCAAGCAGTGGGGCCTGATCTACAAGATG
>CAIXUF010000548.1 GCA_903922535.1 Candidatus Hydrogenedentota bacterium | reverse complement strand
TTTGATCACGAGAAAAGCCTACGGCTACAGAAGCTATGAAGTGCTAAGAATCGCCCTGTTTCACACGATGGGCGACCTGCCCGAGCCAGAAGTTACCCACAGATTCTGACGAAGAAGCCAAAAAGGAGAGTACAACAAAACCCACAATAATAATAATGAAGGGGTGAATAGATGTGCCTATAGTATGGCCTTCCACAATGGCGGCAATTCACTTCATTGTAATCGGAAGAATTGAACAATCGGTGTAAGAAACCCATCTCTTGGCTCCGGAAGGGGTTGTGGTTGTTCTAAACCAGCGTCTGGCAAGTACCTTGATCTGTGAAATATGGCATCATAACCGGACACAGGTACTCTTTATTAAACTACAGTGAAATAAGTGTCGGGACGGTCCGGGTCGAAGATCTCGCTGGCCCAGAAGAGCGCGATCATCTCGCCGGTTCCGATGTTCGTAATGGAATGGGTGTGTCCTGGGGGAATGTCAACGACCCGGTAGGCATCGCCGCGGACGCGAAACTCGGTCACCTCGGCGCTTTCGATGTGCCGCATGCGGATCAGGGCATCACCCTCGACCACGAAGAACTTTTCGGTCTTGGTGTGGTGGTAGTGGTTGCCCCGGGTAATGTCCGGATGCGTGCGGGACACGAAAATCTGGCCGAAGTGCTGGGACTTTATGAACTCGGCAAGACTGCCGCGGGGATCGGATTTGATGTCCAGGCCGTATTCCTGTCGTTCGGGCTTGACATACGAGAGATAGGTGGCATAGAGGCACTGATTGAAGCGGACCGAAAAATCAGGCACACGCAGGCTGGAGCGCATTTCGTGGAACGACTGGATGCGTCCGGCAAGATCCCCCAGCGTGATGCGGGTGCTCGGAAGGGTGTCCGGCGCATAACAGGATTCTGGGGCCGTGGCGGGACACGACAGTTCCTGGAGAAAGGCTTCGACAATGTCGTCGACATAAATCAGGTCCACGACATTGCCGGGATCGGAAACGGATATGGGAAGGTCGTGCGCAATGTTATGGCAGAAGGTGGCTGTCACGGAGTTGTAATTGGGGCGGCACCATTTTCCAAAGACATTCTTGAGCCGGTGAATGCTGACCGGCGCGCCCGTTTCCCGGCCGAAGGCCATGAGCGCCTCCTCGCCTTTTCGCTTGCTGATCCCGTAGGGATTGTCCAGCGCCGCCTGAATCGACGAGGACATCACGATCTTGGGCTTTCTGCCCTTGGCCCGCAGGGCATCGCACATCCATTCCGTCAGGCCCGCATTGCCTTTGTCGTATTCCTCCACCTCTTTTGGACGGTTGATTCCCGCGAGGTGAAAGATGAGGTTGGCCTGCGCCAGGGACTCCTGCCATTCACTGTCGGTGTTCTCGATGTCCAGGAGGGAAAGTTGCAAAGGGTCCGGCACTGGATTCCCGCTTTCGCGGGAATGACGGGCGGTTTCAGCAAGGCGCGCGGCCAGATTGCGCCCGATGAATCCCCGGGCGCCGGTGACCAGGACGGTTGTCATAAGACAACGGTGCCCGTGGCAAGCGCTTGGTTCACGCAGTCCAGTTTCAGGAGCAGTTCAGTCATTCCGTCCACGTCCAGGCGCCGGGTGTTGTGGGAATTGTAGTCCTGGACGGCGGACACATCCGTCTGGCCCTCGCTGAAGAAACAGGCGTAGTTCAGGTCGCGGACATCGGCGGGCACCCGGAAATAGCCGCCCATATCCTCGGCCTTGGCCATTTCCTCGCGGTTGAGCAGGGTTTCATAGAGTTTTTCTCCGTGGCGTGTGCCAATCACCCGTATTTCGGTGTCCGCCTTGAAGAGTCTTTTCAGCGCGAGGGCCAGGGTTTCGATGGTTGCGGCCGGCGCCTTCTGCACAAAAATGTCGCCCGGATTGCCGTTCTCAAACGCATACAGCACCAAATCCACCGCATCGTCAATGGTCATCATGAAACGGGTCATGTTGGGGTCGGTGATGGTGATGGGCTGTCCGCCCAGTATCTGGCTGATGAACAGGGGGATGACGGAGCCGCGGGAGGCCATGACATTGCCGTAACGGGTGCCGCAGAAGGTGGTCTTGGCGTTGCCGTACATGCACGCCTTGGCGACCATCAGTTTTTCCATCAGGGCTTTTGACATGCCCATGGCATTGATGGGATAGACGGCCTTGTCCGTGCTCAGCACGATAAGGTGCTTAACCCCGCAGGCCATGGCGGCGTTCATCACGTTTTCGGCCCCGAGGGTGTTGGTCCGGACCGCCTCGATGGGAAAGAACTCGCAGGACGGCACCTGTTTCAGCGCGGCGGCATGAAAGACATAATCAACGCCCTGCATGGCCGGCACGATGCTGTCATAGAGGCGCACATCGCCAATGTAGAACCTTACCTTTGCCTCCTTCAGTGCGGTCCGCATGTCGTCCTGCTTCTTCTCGTCCCGGCTGAAGATGCGGATTTCCTCAATCTTCGTGTTCAGGAAGCGGCGCAGGACGGCGTTGCCAAAGGTGCCGGTGCCGCCGGTGATGAGCAGTTTCTTTCCTGGAAACATGAATAATCCTCAAATGGTGTGCGAGGCGCGCCACACGTGGCAAAAAAAGCGCGTCGCCGTGATGGTGGCCGCGTCAGAACCCGTTTCAAGAACACAGGATACACCGTCATTGTGTATGCGTCAAATTCAGGGGGGGCTTGTCGCGGCTGCTGAGACGACGTTATTTCGTGGGCGCGTTGGAGACTGTGCGCTTTGGACATTACGCTTGGGAGTCTCCCCGTTATGGCGCGGTTGCTTCGGGCAAGGTCTTGTGCGATCTGGGTCGCCCGTCGGTGTGGTATTATTCGTTACTGTCAAGCGGGTAGACGTGTCCGCTCCGGTGCAGCACGCCGGAGATGTGGAGGTTTCTGAATCATGCACCTGTTTTTAAGTCTGCGGCATATTGCGGGGCTGGCCTTGGCCGTCGCCTTGGCCGTGCCCGCCGTGGCGCAGACGCCCCCTCCGGCACCGGCAGAACAGCAGCCGCCTGCCGCCCAGGCACCTCCCACCCGGGTCCCCGGTCAAAACACGGCGGCACCGCGGGGCAGCAGCAGCCGGGGCACTGTTCCCGCAAACAAGCCCGCACAGGCCACCCAGCCCAGTCGCGCGGACACACGCAAGCAGAGTCCCTTCCGGCGTCAGCCCGGACCGGAACAGGGGCAGCAGCCGGGACAGGTCGCCCCCCAGGGTCCGCCTCCCGCCGCCCCGCCCGCCCCCCAGGGCCAGCCGAAGGCCCCGCAGGCTGCTCCAAACACGCCGGCCCAACCCCCCAAACAGCCCGGTTCTCCCCCTCCCTCGCAGCGTCGCGTTCCTGCCGCAGCCCCGGCACCGGCCGCGCCGCCGCCCGGACCCAGGAAACATCCCGAAAAACCGGCACCGGCTCCGGCACCGGCAGCACCCGCTCCCGCCGCGCCGACAGCACCCGCGGCGCGCGCTGTTCCGACCAGTGCCGCTGTGGCACCGCAACCGTCTCCGGCGAAAAACCCGCCCGCCGCGCAGCCCGCCCCTCCCGCAGGCCAGCCCGCCCCTCCCGCAGGCCAAGCTGCGCGTCCCGCGGCCGCGGCGACGGAACCCGCGCCCGCAAATGCCACCCCGCAGCCGCCCTCACCGGAATTGGGCATCAAGCCGCTCGCCCTGGGCGCCAAGGTGCTTCCGGTGGTGAGTGCCGCCCGCAGTGGTGAACTCAACTCCAACACCTATCTTGCAGAGTGGAAAGACGGCGCGCCCGCCCTGTGGAGAGCCGTAAGCAACGAAGAGAAAGCCATCGCCGCGAAACCGGGGCCGCCAGAACCGAGCGGCTTCCGATCGCTGGAAATGGTTCCCGACAAGATCGGATGGGCTATCCTGACCTTCCGGGTGGTTGCCGACGAGGTGGGGTTGGCAGGGGGTGACACCATTCTCTACGATGTGGAACTGCGCGCCGACGCAGGCGCCCCGATGGACATTCGCCTGCGCCTGACAGCGCCCGGTCAAAAGGACCCCGTGGTCAATCTGGGCCTGCCGTACACCGGCGAAGGTGTTTGGCGCACATTGCGGCTGTCGCTGACCATACCGCCCGGCAACTTGGACTTTATGGAAGTCGCGGTTCGTCTGCGCGGCGCAAAGCCCGGTGCGACAGCCTGGGTGCGGCGTGCCAGTGTGATGCTCATCCCCCCGGTTTAGCGTTCTTCGCCGCCACAGGTTCCAAGGGGAAAGTCGGTCAGGCCCGGGGCCTCAGGGAGCCGTTGCCTGCATCTCAGACATGTCCAACGCCAGATTGCGGGGATCAATGCCGGTTCCATCACGCGTTGGACACAGGTCCCGGCTGGCAGCAATGCTCACGGTCTGTCCCGTTCTGAGTGTGTCTATGCGAACCTTAAAGGGACGGGTGTCGGTAAAATGATGGGTGAACACCGCCCCGGTCGCCTCGCACCGGACTTCAATGTCGGTGGGCCGGTTCGCGACCACATTGGACGGCGGCTTCAGTTCGAATGTGCAGTACTGCAAATTGCGCGCGAAGGAAAACCGAGCCTGCCTTTGCAGCCAGACGTGGCCGGCTTCGGGGGCATAGAATCCCGACAGCGGTGTAATTGTTCCGTTGAATAGAGTGACCGGCTGTTCCTGCGGAAGACCATTGCCCGAAAGGGCATGGTACGCGCCGGGATGCAGCAGCGGAGCATTGTCAATGAACAAATCCATGCCAAGACTCGCGTCAGGCGGTATGCCGGCGCGCTGCACGCTGATGGCATGCCGAAACGTTTTTTCCACGTCGACGGGAAGGTATTCGGCCTTCAGATCCTCAAACAGAATCTTGCCGTCGCGGTGCCAGTAATAGCCGAACATTACCGGGTTGCCCATGGAGTCACGGGCGGGAAAAGGTTTGCCGGACCGGTTGGTCACGGTGACAGGAACGTTGTACACCAACCGCGGCGGCTTTCTGTAGTTGCTCAGCCAGCCGTCCACCAGACGCACCGGTGAGGGGTGTTCCGGATATTCCAGGGAGACCTGCGCCGCCGCGCGCCCTATATCGGCGCGGGGTGCCGGAATCATGGCCGGGATGAATTCGTCTTTGGAGAGCGGATACCAGCCAAAGTATTGCGACAGGGTCTGCCACGGATGCCTGGTGAAGATCCAGACGGGACGATTGTAGATTTTCCGCATTATCAGAATGGTGGTATTGGCCGGATTGTCGTAGGCGGTCCGCAAACAGGTTTCATCCGTGATGAAATCACGGCCAAGCGCGCGCGCGGGGTCGCGGGTGAACTGGTCATCCTCCATGATAAAGAATTTCCTGCCGCCTTCGGAAAGGGCATCGCAAAGATTGTGCTGGAAGGAAGCGCGTTCCCGAAGCGCCGCCAGATCCAGCCCCGACCCCACTATGACCCAGACGAGCGCCGCCGCAAACATCAGCCGCGACATCACGCCGAATGCCGGAGCAAATCCATGGGTGTCAAGCAGGAAGACCGCCATGATGGCGTACATCGGCAGCATGCAGTGCCACGCGTAGACATGCAGAAACTCCCAACTCAACGGCAGATAACAGTCAATCAGGACGGCGTAGGCGAACATCGCCAGAACGGAGAACCAGCAGTTCCAGCGCCGACGGCCATCCCAGATCCCATAAGCCACCGCGAACATTGCGGCCATCCACGCGTATGCATGCGCAAACGCGATGTAACGGACAAAGTCCAGCCCGTTCCTGCGCAGTATTCCAAGACCGACTTGGGCAAACTTCGCGTGTTCGTAAGCGTCCATGGATGTTCGGCGCCACAGATAGAACAGCACGGCGGCGCTTGCCATCGCAGCCACCGGCAGAATCACTTTCCCGCGCTGCCCGCCTGCCGCCAGGAACGCATGCCCACCCAGTAAGAGCAATAGCGGAAGCCCGAGCGGATGGGAGGAGGTGGTTGCCAGGGCAAACCCCACCGTGCCAAGCGTGACGAGAATGCGTCCGGCAGCCTTCCGTGCGGGGTGCTGCATCATTGCCAGCGTGCACAGCGCCCAAGGCACAACGTGCATGCCGTCGACCAGAATGTAGAAGTTCGTATGCACCAGGTAAAGGATGATGACCAGCACGAGCGCCGTGGCCAAGTCGCGGCGGCGGAAACCGTAGTAGAGCAGAAGCGCCATGGCGTAGTGGTAAAGACAGAATCCCAGGGAGTAGGCGAGCGCCACGCCTTTCAGAGGCAATCCCGCATGGATCGCCAGCCACGGCAGTATTTGCGGCGGCAACTGTATGAATCCGCGTCCATGGACCACAAACAGGTGGTCATGCGCAAGCAGTTCACTTGCGAGCAGTTTGGCCGTATCCAGGATTACGCGGTCGCGATAGAACACAATGCAGTTAATCGCATAGAGCAGAAAAAAGGCGTGCAGCAGCCATGGGTTCAGGATCAAGGGTGTGCGCCATCCATGGAAATGGAGGAGCCCGGACGCAGGCTTGCTGGCCGGACACCGTGCATTGACAGCCGACATTGAATTACTCCGATTGCAAAGAATCTCTGACGCGCCGAAAGCCGGCAAAAGGTGCTGAAGAAGCCGCTCAGGCCGCGCCCGTCGCGTCTTCGGTCTGGGTCTAACGGACGGACTTCTGATCGCTTGGGATCAGGGCATAATAGGTTTCAGGATGCAGCAGGGGCACGCCATTGAGAAAGAGGTCCATGGACAGGCGGGCGTCTCCGGGAATGCCCGCGCGCTGCACGCTAATCGTGTGCTGAAAAGTGGATTTCACGTTGAGCGGCAGAAACTCGGCCTTCAGATCCTGAAACAGGATTTTGCCGTTACGGTGCCAGTAGTAGCCGAACATGACCGGCGTGTCCGTCTCGTCGCAGGCGGGGAAAGGCCTGTCTCCCCGGTTGATCACAGAAACGGGCACGTTGTACACCAGTCGGGGCGGATGCAAATAATTGCTCAACCATCCGTCGATGAGCCGCACGGAGGCGGGCCGCTCCGGATATTCCAGAGACATTTGCGCCGACAACCGCAGTATCTCCCCCCGGTAAGCCGGGACAATCGCGGGACTGAAGTCCTCCTTTTTGAGCGGCAGCCAGGGCAGATAGCGGGAGTGCGTTTTGGCCCAGTTTGGGGAAAAGGCCCAGCAACCCGCATTAAACATCGAACTCGACATCAGAATGGTGGTTTTGACCGGATCGTCATACGCCGTGCGGGCACTGGTCTCTTCCTGAAGGAAATCTGGGGCGAAGGCGCGCGCGTTGTCGCGGGAAAGCCGTTTGGGGTTCATCACGAACAGGTGCTTTCCGTTTTCGTCCAGCGCCCGCACAAGGTTGGTCTGAAAGGCGCTTCGCTCACGGAACGCCGACAGGTCCATGGCGGAGCCTGCGACCGCCCAGACCGCCGCTACCGCCAGCATGCAGCGTGAAACCGCACCCTTGCCGGTCATGTCTCCGTGCATGTCAAAAAAGGGCAACGCCATGAGTGCATACATCGGCATCATGCAATGCCAGAAGTAGACGTGAATGTACCGGTCGCCCAGAGGCATATACGAGGCTATCATCGCAGCATAACAGAGGGTGCACAGCGCGGAGAACCAGCAAACGCCCCGGTGCGCCGCCTGGAACCAGCCGAACGCCCCCAACGCCAGGACGCCCGCAAGTGCATAGGCATGCGCAAAGGTGAAATACCGGACAAAATTCAGGCCGTTCTTTCGCAGCGTTTGCAGCCCGATCTGGCCCATTTTGTCGCTCTCATATTTGTCCATGCCGACCCTGTGCCAGAAATAGTAAACCAGCAGGGCGGCGGTCATAAGAACCAGCGCGGGCATCAGGCGCCTTCGGCGGTCACTGGCAAGGAGTGCATAACCGCCCAGGGCCAGCGACAGGGGCAGGCCGAACAGATGCGACGACGCCGTAATCACGGCAAACAGGACCGTGCCCAGCGCCACCAGGACCTGTCCGGAAAGGCGCTGCGCGGGACATTGCAGCACCGCCAGCAGACACAGCGCCCAGGGTATGATGTGCATGCCGTCGGCAATGATGTAGAAATTGTTGTGCACAAGGTAAAGCAGGATGGCCAGCACCAGCAGCGCGGCCAGATCCCGGCGCCGAAAACCGTAGTACAGCAGCAGCGCCATCAGGTAGTGGTAAAAGCAGAAGCCCAGTGAATACGCCATGGCCACCCATTTCAGCGGAAGGTTCATCTGGACGGCCAGCCAGGGCAGCATTTGGGGCGGCAACTGGATGAAAGCCCTTCCCCGGCGGATGAAGAGCGTGTCCTGCGCCAGAAGATGGCCGTTCAGCCACCCGATGGCGTCCACGATCATCCGGTCCTGGTAGAAGACAAGGCAGTTGACCGCGTAGAGCAGAAAGAACACATGCAGCAGCCACGGGGCCAGGCTGAAAGGGTCGCGCCACCCCCGGGGAAAGAACCGTTCGAACAGGGGTTCGCGGGCGACACAAGCTGTATTTGCACCTGACACGATATTGCCTCCGGTCACAGGAAAACCTAACGCGCCCAAAGTCGGCGGATCCTGCCAAGAAGACCCTGCGGGCTCAGTCCGTCGCGCTTCTGGGCATAGGCCCATCCGGCCTTGATGCTGAAATTGTGATAACCGGGGTGGGTTTTTACGAGCAACTGGTATACCCGGCTGACCTGCGGGGTCGTCTTCTCGTCCAGCGGCATGTTTTTCACCCATTCACTCTCCTTCAACGAGGGCGACTGGGCGTAGGTCCAGTTGAGGTCGTCCAGAATGATCCAGCCGCCGGGGCGCAGGAGCCGGTCCACCAGAAAAAAGGCAAACCCGTCAACAAACCAACTGTGGGCGCCGTCAAGATAGCACAGGTCGAAGCGCGGCGCGGGGTTCTCCTCCAGAAAGCGCATCAGCCGCCACGTGTATGACGTGGGCTCATAAAACACCGTGACGCTGTCGCGCACCCCGACGCGTTCCAGAAGCTCCTCAATGGAGGGCTTTTCCCGGCGCGCGGAGTCCAGGTCAATCGTGACGACCGACCCGCGTCCAAGTTCGGCGAGCGCGGCGGCCATGTAGCAGGTGGAAACGCCGTGGCGAAACCCCAGTTCCAGGATGTTTGTCACTTTCTTCTCAGTGATGAACGACGTGATCGTGCGCGCCTGGCCCGGGGTCATGTGCGGCACTTCCCCGACAATATTCTTCACTTCCTGACAGGTCATTGCTGAGTCCCTTCCTGTTCGTGTTTGCCCGCGTGGAGCCATCCCGCCGGTGTTTCGCCGTTGCCCATGCCCAGCACTTCCAGATACAGCGCGGCAGTGCGTTCCCCTTCGGCAATCAGAGAGTATTCCGCCGCCGTGGCCAGGCCGTTGGCGACCAAACGCGCCCGCTCCGCGTCATCGTCCAGCAGGGAAAGCAGCTTCTCCACGATTTCGTCGCGGTTCAACGGGTCGATGAGCAGGCAGTTGTGCCGGTGCTTGGCGTACTGGGTGATGCCACCCTCATGGGTGAGCACCGCCGCCGTGCCGCAGGCCATCGCCTCCAGTCCGGGCCGGCCGAAGCCCTGAAAGGTGGAGCAGTCCAGCAGGATCATGGAGTCATTGAGCGCGCGGGCAACGTCGGCCATGTCCGACAGGTTCCCATAGCACCGCACCGGGAAGGGCAGGGCCGCCGCTTCGGCGTCGTCCCCATACATGGCAAGTGCGACCTGCGGCCTGTGCCGGTGAATTTCGGCGTAGACTTCGCAGAGCATGGGGAAGTTGCGCCGCGAGGAAGTGGGGCGCGCCAGGCTGATGATTTGCTGCGGGCGGGGACGGCCCGCATCATGAAAGAAATCCAGATTGAGCCCGAGCGGAATAATCCGAACCCGTTTTCCGAAGGGCTTGAGCAACCGCGCCAGCCAGCGGGTCTTCACAATCTGGTTGTCCACCAGGCGATAGCTGCGCTCGGCGCGGACCTCCAGTTCGGGACGCGCGCCCGAATAGAAGTCCGGCTCGTAATCCTGCACAAAATAGGCCGCCCGCAGGCCGGGTCGCAGCCGCAGCAGTAACGCCGCGGCATAGGCCGTCTCCCAAGCCGTGGCCACCACCAGGTCGCACGCCGGAAAGTCGGCCACCATCGCCGCCTTGTCGGGGTACACGTAAGGCCGGAAGAACATGGGGAACAGGCGGAACACATTCTCGTCGACGGGCCCGTAGGTGGCCACGTTGGCGTCGAAACCGTGCAGCACCAGTTGGTTGACCACCTGCATGACCGAGATGATGCCGCCGTACACGGAAACGGCGGGCAGGATATAAATCACCCTGGGCGGGTCGGCCACGGGGCGCATTGTCGCGGGCGGGAGCGGGGGCACGATGCCGTCCATCAGGGCGTCCAGCCGAATGTCCGCCGCGTCCGGGCTGACGGTCTCGTCCCCCGGTTCGACGGCGGCGGCGCCCCGCGCGGCGACCTCCTCCAGATGCGTCCGCAGCGGCGCGACCGGGTCCTCCGCTTTCCATCGGGCGGTAAGCCGGTCAAACGCCTCTCCCCACCGCTTCATGAACACGGCCTTGTTGCGGCGCATGTGCTCGTTGCGGCCCTCTTCCTGAAAGCTGCCCCAGCCGTGGTGGAAGACATAGAGGCCGTCGTCCACCGCGACACGCCAGCCCGCCTTCAGGGCGCGCATGCAAAAATCGGCCTCCTCCCAATAGCCGGGGCCGTAGACCTCGTCGAAAAGACCGATCTCGTCATACAGCGCCCGCCGCACGGCAAAGAAGAAGCCCGAGGCGTTGTTGATGTCCGGCAGTCTGCCGGACGAAAAGGCCCGCGCCTCGCGGGAGAGCCGGTGGATGTTGAACCCGTTCGGAAAGGGGATGCGCGTCCAGTTTGCCCAGGTGGACACGGGATTGATCACGCCCGCCTTCGGGTCGGCGGCAAAGTCCGCCTCCAACCGCCCCAGAAAACCGGGCAGCATCACCGTGTCGGAATTGATGAGCACCACCAGCGGCGCGCCCCCCGCCGCGATGCCGCGGTTCACCGATTTGAGGTAGCCCAGGTTGCTTTCATTGCGCAGCAGCGTGACGGGCATCGGCGCGGCGGCAAGCAGTTCGTCCAAGCCCGCGCGGGTGTGGCTGTCGCTGCAGTCGTCGACCACAACCAGCCGACAGGGCCGGGTGGCGCTGTGGAACAGGCTGAACAGGCATGACCGCACATGGTGCATGCTGTTGTATACGGGCACAACCAGGTCAAACATCGGGTATCCGCATTCTGCGCCGGTCAGGCGCCTTCAGGGTCGGTCCCCCCCGACCATCGCGTAAAAATGCTCGTATGCGGTGGCGACGGCATCCACGGACCGCTTCTGCGCGTGAACGCCGCACATGTAACGCATGTGCTCCATATAGGGGGTGTGCCGTGCCCGAAGCATCGCTTCCGCCAGCGCGGACGCACCGTCCGGCGGATAAAGAAACCCCGTATCCTCCTCCATGACATACTCGGGCAGCCCCCCGATTTCCGGCACCACCACCGGCACGCCGTAGGACTGGGACAGTATAACTGACCCGGAAACCCAGATGTCGCGGAAAGCGAACACCGACAGGTCGAACGCGGCCAGCCACACGGGAATCTCCGCGTCTTCCAGCAGCCGCATTTCCAGCCGCACCCTGTCGCCGAGCCTTGCCGCCAGCGCGCGCAGTTCCCCGGCATAGGCTGCATCGGCTGGCCTGCCGGCGATTACCAGCATGGTGTCCGGCAGGGTCGACCGTACCTGTTCAAAGGCGGAAAGAATCTCCTCCACCCCTTTGTAGGGTTTGAGTTCGCCGAGGTGGCCGAAGACAAACACATCCGGGGGCAGGTCCAGCCGCCGCCGCGCCTCGTCCCGCTGGAACACCGGACCGTAAACGCCCGCATAGGAGGGGTGGGAAATCACCCGAATGCGGCTTGGGTCGGCATACTTGGCCACAAAGGGCCGCGCGTTTTCGCTGAGCACCACCACCCCGTCCATCAGCGGCAGCGCCTGTTCCGTGAATTCCCGATCCGCCTCCAGAAACTTCCGGTCGTGCGGCCAGGGATTGTGGAAAGTGTGCGCCAGCCGGTAACCGGCCGTTTTCAGTTCGGCCAACCGTCCGAGCAGCATTTCCGCCGAGTGGCGTGTGGCGTCCAAATCCCCGCCCCGGTCATGATAGAGCGGGTCGAACTGGTGGAAATGCACGATCCGGCACCGGCCATCCTCGTCCGCCGACGGGTCAAGCAGTTCTTCGAAACGCACGGAAAAATCATAGCTCCAGCCGCGCTGGCGCAGTTCGTCGGCGACGATGCGGTAGAAGGGATTGCGCGGCGCGGGCGGCGTGAACTGGATCACGCGCAGGCTGCGCACTTGTTCCGGAGTGATCGATTTCAACCCCCCGTCCGCAGCGGCGGTTCTTGCCCCCCAGAGGG